>JAIMBH010000011.1 GCA_023511485.1 Bacillota bacterium
TTTTCGACATCATATTCATCGATGAGTTGCTTTATCTTTTGCACATCGGTGTCTTTTTGAGACTTCTCTATGACTGTCAAAGGCTGTGCCGTGCTACCTGTTGGATCTGATACCGCTACGCCTATGCGGCGAGCACCAAAATCAAGACCAAGTATTCGCATAATAAAAAATTGTTACTCCATGCTACCGTTATTAGTGCTGCGTTTTTGTCGGCAAGTGAAGAGGGGACCCTCAACTATCCTCTCCTCGGTGGAGAGGAGTTAATAAACTGCAGCACCATAGCACGAAACCTACTTCTTAATCATATCCTGGATTAACCTCCAGGCTTCTTCTAGCGCCTGCGGTACTCCTTGCGGTTTTTTGCCACCGGCCTGCGCTAAATCCGGTCGCCCGCCTCCGCCTCCGCCAACTAGCGGTGCGATTTTCTTGATAAGGTTGCCAGCGTTAAAACCGGCCTTAACCATATCTGGTGTAGCAGCGGCTATCACCATGACCTTATTATCGCTGGTGCTAACGAGCATCAGGACAGCGGTCCCCGCCTTTTCCCTTAGCATATCCGCATATGAGCGCAGGCTATCCATGTCAGCTGCCTCTACTTGTTTAACTATAACCTTTGTTCCGTTTACCTGCCTGGCTTCCGCTAAAATCTTGTTTACACTTTCGCTAACAAGCCTCTTTTTTGCAGCCTCAATTTGTTGTGCCTGCTGTTTATTTAATAGCAATAAGCCCTGTACCTTCTCAGCGACCTGGGTCGGGTCGGTCTTTAAAAGCGACGCCGTCTCCATGAGCTCGTCCTCTTCCTTATAAAGATACAACAGTGCGGCGCCGTTTGTGACGCCCTCTATACGCCGGGTATTAGCCCCTACACTGCCTTCACTTGTTATCTTAAAAAGGCCTATCTCGCTCGTGTTGCCAACGTGCGTACCGCCGCAAAGTTCTTTACTGTAGTTGCCCACTTCTACAAGTCTTACAAACTCACCGTATTTCTGGTCAAATAACGCGATCGCGCCTGTCTCACGCGCAAAATCATATGATGTTACAAACGAACGAACTGGATCGCTAGCAAAAATTTTCTCGTTTACAAGCTGTTCTACCTGTCTTAATTGTTCCCTCGAAACAGACGCAAAATGCGTAAAGTCAAATCGGAACCTTTCTGCCTCAACCAGCGACCCCGCTTGCTTTACATGATCTCCCAGTATGCGACGTAGTGCCCAATGGAGTAAATGTGTCGCTGTATGGTTTCTTCTGATCGATTGCCGCCGCCCTACCTCTATTGCAGCCCTCGCGCTTTGATCAATCACAACCTTGCCCGACACAACTTTACCAATATGGGTGATGACTCCATCAAAAGGCTCTTGCGTGTCTTTTATCTCGACCTTTCCGCTCTCGGTCTCAATGATGCCTTTGTCGCCGACCTGGCCACCCTTTTCAGCATAAAACGGAGTCCTGTTGAGAACTATCTCAACTTCATCCCCGGCCACTGCTTCCGTTGCGACTGCATTTTTCTTAATGATCGCTTTAATAGTGGCCTGGACCTCATCGAATTCGTATCCTACAAAATCGCTTTTCCCAAACTCTTCACTTACTTCCTGGTAAACCTCAACGTGCCGCAGCTCGCGTTCACCTGCCCACGCAGCCCTTGCCCTCTCCCTTTGCTCTTCCATCAGATTCTGGAATGTAACCTCATCGACGCCCAGGCCGTGGTCCTGCGCAATCTCTATCGTCAACTCAATTGGAAACCCGAATGTGTCATACAGGCGAAAAACGAAATCTCCGGTAAGATTGCTCCTGCCCTCGCTTTTTGCCAGCGATATCGCCTGGTCTAAAATGTTTAAACCTTGCTTTAAAGTATCCATAAACCTGGTCTCTTCATGGCCGGCAATCCTCTGTATAAATAACCTATTATCCGCTATCTCAGGATAGGCATCCTTCATTGTCTCAATAACGCTGTCTATGATTTGGTTGATAAACGGCCTTTCAATGCCGAGCAGCCTTGCATGAAGCACCGCCCTTCTTAGAATCCTTCTTAGCACATAGCCGCGTCCTTCATTTGAGGGCAGAACACCATCACTGATCATAAATGTAACCGCCCTGGTGTGGTCCGCTATAACTTTAAGCGATACATCTCGTTCGGGATTTTCGTTATAGGTTACACCGGCAACATCGACGACTCTCTGCACTATTGGCCACAGAACATCTGTTTCAAAGTTTGTCCTCGCTCCCTGCATGATTCTTGCGATTCTTTCGAGCCCGGCTCCTGTGTCGATATTCTTCTTTGGAAGCGGGTTAAGATTGCCCTCTTCGTCCCTGTTATACTGCATGAAGACCAGATTCCAGACTTCAAGATAGCGGTCGCAATCGCAACCTACAGTGCAGGTAGGTTTTCCGCAGCCAAATTCTTTTCCAAGGTCGTACATTATCTCTGAGCTAGGCCCGCATGGTCCAGTTGGTCCCGCCGACCAGAAGTTATCTTCTCCCATGCGGAATATGCGGTCATTACTTAATCCTATATCATTCTTCCATAAATAAAACGCTTCGTCGTCGTCTTCAAAGATGGTCGCGTAAAGCCTTTCAACCGGTAGTTCAAGATATTTTGTTACGAATTCCCAGGCCCAGCTTATGGCTTCCTTCTTAAAGTAGTCGCCGAATGAGAAATTACCGAGCATTTCAAAGAATGTTTGGTGCCTGGCAGTTTTGCCAACGTTCTCTATGTCGGTAGTTCTTAGGCATTTCTGTACGGTTGCTGCCCTCGTAAAGTCTACCTTCTTCTCGCCTAAAAATATAGGCTTAAACTGCACCATTCCCGCTGCAGTCAAAAGAAGCGTTGGGTCATCCGGCACTAGCGAAGAGCTAGGCAAAATTTTATGGCCTCTTTCCGCAAAAAAATCAAGCCAGATTTTTCTTATTTCAGCTGAACTTAACCTTTTCATAACTCCTCATACCTTTGATGCTTCCAGGTCGCAGACATCCGGTTCTTCAGTTCTTTTATTGTTGCGCTCCCTAAAATGCAGATAGAGAGCCTTTCCTACCGCCGCCAACGGTATGGCTATAAGCATCCCTATCACGCCAAGTAATGTCTCCCCCGCAAGCAGGGCAAATATCACAACTGCCGGATGCAGGTTCACCTGGCTACTCATTATACGGGGTGATATAAACATACTGTCAATTTGTTGCACAATTAGCAATATAACAATTACTACGACTGCCAGCTGCCATGATGTCCCAAGGGCAATTATAACTGCTGGGGCTCCTCCAAGAATAGGCCCTAGGTATGGGATAATATTAAATATACCGATTATAAAACCGAGAAGCACTGCATAATCGACGCCAAGAGCTGCGAGCGCAATGCCAGAAAGAATCGCGACACTCAGGGCCACGAGCGCCTGTCCTTTTAAAAAGCCTCCGACTATGCAGTCAATTTTTTTAATGATTTCCATACCCTCGGTCCTATGCCGAGCCGGTATCATCTCGCTTATATTAGTTCTGATCGCCTCATAATCTTTAAGAATATAAAAAGCAATTATCGGTGCGAGTACGAAATTTAGAACGCCACCAAAGATGCTCTTTGTCATCATAGGAATTGAAGAAGCCAGCCGCTGTAAAAATCCTTTAAATGAGTTGCTTAAGCTGGTTAGTAGTTCAGTTGCCTGTTCACCTTTTAAGAATGGATGGTCTCGGACAAGGTCATTGATATAGCCATTTGCGACAGTGACGTAACTCGGAAGCTTGGAAATAAAACCATTGGTTTCTTTATAAAGAATTGGGCCTACGTACATACCAAAAAGAGCCAGTATCAGGATCAGCCCCAAATAGGACAGAATGAGCGCGATAATCCGTGGCACGCCTTTGCTGCTTAGAAAATTCACTGCCGGCCTTAAGACATACACAAAAAAAAGCGCATATAAAAAAGGCATTAGAACAGAATATATACTATGCAGCGCATAGATTAAAATGCCAATAAGGACTATTATTCCCACCCACGCCCAGGCTATGATCCCTGCGTGCTTTATGCGCTCTATGCTGTCCGGCTTTTCCAATATTCTAAGCCTCCCGGTCTTGTAACATCCGCTCTCGCAACACTTCAAGAGTTCTTCTTAAAAGCCTTGAAACATGCATCTGCGATATTCCGAGCTGTTGGGCTATCTCTGTTTGCGTAAGGCCTCGGAAGAATCTTAAATACAGTATTCGCTGTTCCTGTTTGCTAAGCTTAGATAAAGCCTCAGATAGACAAGTTCTGTCTTCAATACCGCTCAATTCTTTATCATCTTCACCAATATACTCTAAAAGAGAAAAACTATCATCAGAATCTGAGGATAAATCTCTGTCTAAAGATACAAAACTATATGCTTCACTTGTTTCCATAGCCTCGATTACTTGTTCCGATGAGACTCCAATATGCCCTGCAATCTCAGAAATTGTCGGCGCTCTCTTCAACTCCTGTGTTAGCGTATTCATAGCCTGAGTTACAAGCAAACTCAGTTCCTGAAGTCTTCTCGGTACCTTGACAGCCCAACCTTTGTCTCTAAAATACCGCTTTATCTCGCCAACAATGGTTGGAGTAGCGTATGTTGTAAACTCAACCGACCTTCTGACATCAAAGCGGTCGATTGCCTTTATGAGACCAATTGTGCCCACTTGGATGAGGTCTTCAATCGGCTCTCCTCTATTCTTAAATCTTCTTGCCAGGTACTCGACAAGATTCATGTACATTGAAACAAGTTCATCCCTTAATTCGGGCGCCTTCGTCTTCTTATATTCTTTAAAAAGATCTAAGGTCCTGTCTTTATCCCAGGCTAAAGTTTTACTATTTTTTCTCTTTTTGCCTTGCCCGGCCAAAACTAGTTTGCCCCCTCTTGGTTATCAGATTTTCTCCCTCTTTATTTTTGGATTTTCTTGACCATACGAAGATTGCTTATACCGCCAGACTTAAGCCACTTAACATCATCCATCACAGAATTTAATATAGAAAAGCCAAATTTCTTGCTCTGTTGCTCTTCTAAAGATTCAATTTTGCCCAATCCAGTAACCAGAACTTCTAGGCGGTCTGGATAAATTTCAAAAATAACGTCAAATCGCTTTTGCTCAGGGTCGCTTAGGGCCAGTAGATAGGCTTCCTCTAAGGCTATTTTTATATCCTCAAGGCTATCTACAGTAAACTCCATACGGCTAGCAATACCCGTTATTGCGAGCCTTAGAAGCCTCGCATACTCTTTTTTTGCCGGTAGGCTTAATTCTACCTTATCTACATCGCACATTTTTCCACCATCACCTCAACCATAGAAAAATCGCAAAGCTCTAAAGCCTATTACGACTTTGCGTTAAATTTTAGCCAGATTATTCATCACAAGAATTGCTATGAGCCCTTGAGGATTTTAATCTTTGGCCAGCATGCTTATTTATATCCAAAAATCATATTCATAAATCGGTTAGCGCAAGCAGCTTTCCAAAGAATTATCGTCCAACAAGCTTCTTGATTGCTTCTTTAGCTCCAGCCGATATACTTGCGACCGTTATTAGAGGGGATGATATCGCCTCGTGAACAATCCTTGTTGTGGCACTTACCTTATCACCGATGTCCTTGACGCTCTTAGTTATCTCGGTTATGCTTCCAAGTTCACCGTTTAGCTGCCTGACGGTATCGTGCAGATCTATTAGCAAGGGGTCGAGTTGTTTATTAACATTAACAACCAGGTCATCTACGTTTATCAGCGTCCTTTTAAATTGTATTATCGCAGATATTGCAAAACCGATCAGTACCAGTGTCGCCGTTGCAACAACCGCAGTGATCACTAATAACGGCGTCATGTGTCCCTCCTGCAAGAATTCTAGCATACGGATTTTTTTATTTCTATAAATAAAAAACCGGCTGCTAAGGCTTTTTCAGGCATTAGCAGCCGATTGCCTGGAGTGGATTCGTTAACTAAAAAACCCCGTCGACCAATTATGCTGGCATGAGCCAAATTCGCACAAACGATAATCAACAGAGCACATAAAACACTTTTGTTTACAGGTCACCAGCGTTGATAAATCTGAAACCGCATGGCGTCTCACTATCTTAGTTTCAACATACTGCCTGTCATTTGAAATATGAACCTTGCTTGGGCTCTCATCCTGCATCGAAAACCACATCCATTCTAAGTTGTCAAGATCGATTAGCAGTTTAAAGCGCTTCGATGCCTGGCTCGTGCCTAGAAAAAAGCTGGGTTTAGTGTGGAAATGTACTATTTACAATCCAATGTTGCGACTTTGATTTTTATGCAATTAATAACCAGGTATTCCACTGCACATTTTCCTTTGATACTCTTATTATCGGTATGTCTGAGCTATTCTTTAGGGAAATATAGGCGTTCTACCAGGTGATATGGTAAATTATACCATTGCAGTAGCAACTTTTTTCTCTAGTAACATAAAGAGAAAAGGGATAAAGAGAAAGGAGCCGGTTTAATCCGGCCCTAAAGTTTCTTGCGTCCTTTTGTTATCTGATCCTCAAAAAAGCCCCGCCTTGCCGTTTCACGAAATACATATTGAAGCCCGCTCTCCGCAGGTGGGTGATCGCCTACCTGCTTTACGAGTCCCCAATCTAGGAGGCTTTCGCGCCACAGGTGAGAGAAGATCTCCCTATGTAGTAGTGTTGGCTCAAATATACACTACGTTCCACGTACAAGGCAGAGCCATATTTGTTACCTCTAGACCCATTCTATCATATAGAATGCGATGTATGTCAATATTGCTCAGCTAACTAAGTTTTATATGAACCTCGCGTAACTGCTGTTCAGTTACAGTATCAGGTGCACCGGTCATCAGATCAGATCCGGTTTGCGTTTTTGGAAAGGCAATTACCTCACGGATTGTTTTCTTCTGCAGAAGTACCGCTACTAACCTATCTAGACCAAACGCTAACCCGCCATGCGGGGGTGCGCCATATTCAAATGCCTCGAGCAGAAAACCGAATTTTTCACGAGCCTGCTCCATATCTAAACCAAGAAGGCTAAATATTTTTTCCTGTAGCTCCTGGTCGTAAATTCTGAGGCTTCCGCCGCCAACCTCAGTACCATTAATGACCAGGTCGTAGGCATACGACCTTACTTTAAGCGGATCGGTATCAAGAAGTGGTATATCCTCTACCCTTGGCATTGTAAACGGATGGTGGTTTGGCGATAGCCTGTTCTCATTCTCATCCCAGTCAAAAAGCGGGCAATTTACAAGCCACATAAGCTTAAAATCGTCGGGTTTAATTAGGCCAAGCCTATCGGCCAGCATTTCTCTCAGCGAACCAAGCACCATTGAAGCTTTCTTAGGCTTATCTGCAACAAACAGCATCAGATCCCCAGGCCTGGCTTTAAGCCTGGCCATGATAGTTTCAAGTTGTTCCTCGGTGAAGAATTTCGCTATTGGAGACCTTATGTTGCCCTCTGCTTCGATTGCGATCCAGGCAAGGCCTTTTGCGCCGAGGTTTGTTGCATGTTTGGCTAGTTCATCTATTTGGCTACGGGAATACATGCCACAACCTGGAGCAGAGATTCCGCGAACCGCTCCACCGCTCTTTACCGTATCGGCAAAAACCTTGAAATCAGCTGTCTCAGCAATGTCGCTTATATCCTCAATCTCCATAGCATATCTAAGGTCCGGTTTATCGGTTCCATATCTTGCTATTGCCTCGTCATAATCCATCCGTTGAAATGGCGGGTTTATGTTAATGCCAACAACCTCAAATACCGCCTTAACCAAACCTTCTACCAGTGCAAGTATTCCTTCCTCTTCCATAAATGAGACCTCTATGTCGATTTGCGTATGCTCTGGCTGCCTATCCGCCCTTAAATCCTCATCCCTAAACGCTCTGGCAAGTTGATAATACCTCTCAAAGCCCGCAACCATCAGCACCTGTTTGAAAAGCTGGGGTGATTGCGGCAGCGCGTAGAAATGATGGGGTATGAGCCGGCTTGGGACGAGGTAATCTCTTGCACCCTCCGGAGTGCTCTTTGTGAGCATAGGTGTTTCAATTTCAATAAATCCATTATCGTTCAGGTAGTTGCGTACCCTTTGCGCGATGTGATGCCTCATTATGATGTTGCGCTGCATTTCTGAACGCCGAAGGTCAAGGTATCTGTACTTTAGTCTTAAGCTCTCATCAGTAGGACTGCCGTCAATTTCAAATGGAGGCGTTTTAGATTTGTTAAGTACCTTAATCTCTATTGCTTCCACCTCAACTTCTCCGGTAGGCAGGTTGGGATTGACAGTCCCCGCAGGACGCTCCTTTACCTTGCCCACCACATAGAGAACGAACTCGCTTCTCACCTTTCTTGCGGCATCAAAAGCACCAGTGTGCGCCGGATCGGCTACAATTTGAACAATACCGCTACGATCCCTGAGGTCAAGAAATATAAGCCCTCCATGGTCGCGCCTCGTGTGAACCCAACCGCAGAGAACCACTTCTTCTCCTATATTATGCCTACTCAGAGTTCCACATGCGTTGGTACGCATAGAAAACTTTGATAAATTATCAACTCTTGCCAATTTATCCATCAAAGACCTCTTTCTGTTAAAAAATAATGCCTGCAAGGCACAGAAAAACCTATATTCTATGATACTTGACTTAATTAAAATTGACTAAAACAATCGCTATCAGCTTCTAGCATTTATTTCACTTTGCTTAATTTCGCTATCTTTAGGCCTATAGCCTGTTCTGAAAGAAACCAACTTAACCATTGCAGCCTTTTTACCTGTTTGGGCCAGGATATTTAACGCTGCAAAGCATGCTGAAGGCACAAACTTTGGGCTAAAGCCCTACACTACATTTATAAGCTCAAACTGCAATTAATCAAGATTTTTGTAGCTAACGACCAGTTGCTATTGGCTGCTTTTTCAATATCTCAGCTAACTTATCTACCAGCTCATTCAAACCAATTTCAAATTGTTCACCGGTGCTCATATTCTTAACCGGCACTACTCCTGCCCCAAGTTCTCTTGAGCCAATAAAAACCGTATACCTGAAGCCTCGTTTATCTGCATATTTAAGCTGGCTCTTTAGGCTGCGGCCCATGTAATCGATCGTTGCACTGATTCCTTTGCGCCTTAACGCATATAAAACATTTATTGCCGCCGATTTTGATGCATCATCAGCAATTGCTAGAAAGACATCCAGTTTGTAATCGGTTACCTCAAATACTCCTTCTTTCTCTACGGCTAACGAGAGCCGCTCCGTGCCTATTGCAAAACCTATACCCGGAGTTGGGGGGCCTCCGAATTCCTGCACCAGCTTATCGTATCTTCCACCGCCGCCGATTGCGTTTTGCGCCCCAAGAAGCGGGCTTACGACCTCGAAAGTAGTCTTTGTATAGTAATCCAGCCCGCGAACTAGCTCTGGCTTCACTATATAGCTAATGCCCTGCATATCCAGGTAATGCTTGACTTCGTCGAAATGTTGCCTGCAAGTTTCATCTAGAAAATCGATAAGCTTAGGTGCATCTCTCATAACTATCTGGCAACTCTCGTCTTTGCAGTCAAAAAGACGAAGCGGATTGATATCTATCCGCTTTTGGCAATCTTTGCAAAGCTCTGCACGATGCTCCTGGGCAAATTCTCTTAAAAGTTTAATATATGTGGGCCGATCTTTCTCGCACCCCATGCTATTTATGTATAGAATCAATTCTTTTAAACCCACCGATTTAAAATAATCTATCATCAGCAGGATAGTTTCTGCATCTATTGCGGGGTCATCCGAGCCGATAGCTTCAACGCCAAGCTGCCAGAACTGACGGTATCTTCCAGCTTGGGGACGCTCGTATCTAAACATTGGCCCTGCGTAGTAGAGCTTTACCGGCTGGGGTAACTGGTTCATATTATGCTCAACATAAGCCCTAATAACTGGTGCCGTGCCCTCGGGCCTAAGCGTCAGGCTTCTGCCCCCCTTATCTTCAAAGGTGTACATTTCTTTTTGAACAATATCTGTCGATGTCCCTATGCTGCGCAAGAACACCTCAGTGTGTTCAAAAATAGGTGTTATAATAGATTCATAGCCGTATATTTTAAAAAGCTCACTTGCTTTGCTTTCTAAATACTGCCATCTAATTGCTACATCCGGCAGAATATCAATCGTACCTTTTGGTGCCTTATATCTCAATCTATTTCCTCCTCAAGAGGCAAAAAATTAAAAGCTTTATTTATGTAACGTATGGATTGTGTTTTTTCTCATCGCCAACCGTAGTTGAAGGGCCGTGACCTGGATAAACCTTCACCTGGTCAGGATACTTATAAATCTTTTCTTTTATAGAGTTTAACAATGTTTCGGTCGAACCACCAGCCAAATCAGTCCTTCCAACCGATCTATAGAAAAGGAGGTCTCCTGTAAAAAGACAATCTCCAATGTTAATGGTTACGCTTCCTGGGGTATGCCCCGGGGTATGAATAATTTTAACATCTAGGTCTCCAACCTTAAGAGTCATGCCATCGGTTAGCTCGAAGTCAGGCTTAAGTGTTACATCCTCTCCCTCGCCAGCCATGAAGGACATGCTAAGCCGAGGGTTTTCCAGCATAACCATATCGGCTTTATTAATGCCAATCTTTGCACCAGTTTTATTGGCAATCGTCGACGACACGGCAAAATGGTCCCAATGACCATGCGTTAACAAAATATACTTTAAATCGAGGTTTTCCACAGCTATTGTATCAAGGATTATTCCTGCATTGCCTGCAGGATCTATGACTATGGCTTCACCTGCATGCTCAGAAGCAACGACATAACAATTTGTATCTAAATCACCAACAACTAATGTCTCTAAGAACATATATCAGTCCTCCGTGCTTTTCGTTTAGTAATAAAGTTATCAATTTTTATGGTGACAACGCTAACGTCTCATGCTGCCAACGTCAGCAAATAAAGATATTGGCTATTTTGCACATCAAGGCTTCGGCACTAAAAATTCTTTTTACTATCCAATAAAATGGTTACAGGACCATCGTTTACTATATTAACAGACATTTGCGCCTGAAACTCTCCCTCTTTTGTCGGCACAGCTTCGCTGAACTTTTTAAATGCTATATCGTAAAGACTTCTTGCCTCGTCTGGCGGGGCAGAATCGGTGAAACTTGGCCTCCGGCCTTTTCTCACATCTCCATAGAGCGTAAATTGCGGTATCAGCAACACTTCTCCACCGGTATCTTTAAGCGAGAGGTCGAATTTTCCGTCTTTTTCGAAGATTCTCATATTTACCGTTTTCTCAACTATATAGTCTATATCGCTTTCTGTGTCATCTCTGCCAACGGCAAGCAGGACTACAAGTCCTCGCCCTATTTCGGCTAGACTTTTCCCATCTACATTAACACCTGCTTCTGAAACCCTTTGTATAACCGCCCTCACTCTTGTTAATCCCCTGAATTCTGGCCTTGATATCTTTACTTTATACCTTACTCCCTATTCTTTCGCTCCTGCCACTTTGGTACAACTTTTTCCCGCTTTGGCTGGTTTGGCTCTACTCGATATACGTCGTATACCGCCGGCACTTTCTTTATGTTACCAATAATTGTCTGCAAATGACTTAAATTACCTATCTCAAATATAAACCTGAGCGCTGCAACGTGATCTTTGGAAGTTGACACCGAGGCGGATAGTATATTTACGCCGGCATCGCCAAGTACCGTGCTGATATCCCTCAATAACTTTGTCCTATCAAGTGCTTCAACCTCGATTTCGACTTGAAATGCGGCCGGCTGCTTTGTATCCCACGATGTCTCTATCATGCGCTCAGGAAACATATCCATTAGCTTCTTTGCATTCAGGCAATCTGCTCTATGCACCGAAACACCGCGTCCCCTGGTGACAAATCCAACTATGCTGTCATAAGGTACTGGATTACAACAGTGGGCAATCCTCACCAGCATATCGTCGATGCCCTTTACCTTTACTCCAGTCTTACCAGAAGTTCGCCGTCTCTTTTGCGGCTTTTTGATTTGTATCTCTTCGATACCATATTCTAGCTCAGATTTCTCTTTCTCTTTTTCTTTATCCTTATCCTTATCCTTTTCCTTTTCATATGCCTCAGCAATCCGTGTTGCCACCTGCTTAGCCGATGTTTTCCCAGCCCCAATATTAGCCAGTACATCTTCTATTCCTTTAAAGTTGAGCTCTTTCGCTATTTCCTCAAGGACACTTGTTGCAGCATTTGATTTGAGACCAATCTCTAGCTTTCGAAGCTCTTTTTGAAGAATTTCCCTACCGGTGGCTTCACTGTCTTCTCTATTCTCTTTATTAAACCACTGTTTAATTTTGTTCCTTGCTCGGTTTGTTTTTACTATCTTAAGCCAATCCTTACTTGGACCGCTTATGGTCTTTGAGGTTAATATCTCGATAAAGTCACCGGTATGAAGCTTATATTCCAACGGCACTATTTGATTGTTGACCTTTGCGCCAATACACCTATGCCCAACATCGGTGTGGATTGTGTATGCGAAGTCTAGTGGGGTTGCGCCCGCGGGCAGATTAATAACGTCGCCTTTAGGCGTAAACACATAAACTTCATCCTCAAAAAGGTCTATTTTAAGCGACTCCATGAATTCGCGTGGGTCCTTTAACTCGCTTTGCCATTCAAGCATCTGGCGAAGCCAGCTCAGCCTCTCATCTAATTTATCGCCCTTAGCTCCTTCTTTATATCGCCAGTGCGCAGCAACACCATACTCTGCAGTTCTATGCATTTGCTTCGTTCTTATTTGTATCTCAAGCGGCTTACCCATAGGGCCAATTACAGTTGTATGAAGCGACTGGTACATATTAAACTTTGGCATTGCAATATAATCCTTAAAGCGGCCCGGTATTGGCGTCCACATTGCATGAATTGCACCTAAAGCGCCATAGCAGTCTTTAATTGAATCGACAATAACCCGCACAGCGAGCAGGTCATAAATCTCACTGAACTCACGTCCGCGCTTTGTCATCTTCTCGTAAATGCTGTAGAAGTGCTTGGGCCTTCCACTTATTTCAGAATCAATTCCAAGAGCTCTGAGCTCTTTCTTCAATGCATTAATCGCACCTTTTAGAAACTCCTCGCGCTCGGCCCTACGCTCGGCCACCATCTTTTGGATTTGCTCATATTTCTTGGGCTCCAGCACTTGGAAGGATAGGTCTTCAAGTTCCCATTTCAAAGACATGATTCCGAGCCGATGTGCAAGAGGTGCGTATATCTCGAGAGTTT
The DNA here is from genome assembly GCA_023511485.1 of Bacillota bacterium. Lineage (NCBI taxonomy): Bacteria > Bacillati > Bacillota > Bacillota bacterium. The sequence continues at coordinate 13,185 of JAIMBH010000011.1, forward strand.
CCTGTGCCTTCTTGATCTGTTTACTTCGATCAAGATGACTTATTGTGCGCATATTATGTAGACGATCAGCCAGCTTTATAATTATAACCCTTATGTCCTTAGCCATTGCTATAAACATCTTCCTCAAGTTCTCAGCCTGCTCCTCCTCACGGCTTTTGAACTCGATCTGGCCAAGCTTTGTTACACCATCTATAAGCGCAGTTACATCCGGCCCAACTTCTTTTTCGATATCGGAGAGCGTAACGTCCGTATCCTCGATAACATCATGCAATAGAGCCGCAATTATCGTTGTTGTATCCATGCCAAGGTCAGCCAGGATGTCTGCAACTTCCAACGGGTGTGAAATAAAATCTTCACCAGATAAGCGATACTGATCGATGTGGTATTTGCGTGCAAGCTTGTAAGCTTTTCGGATCGCATCGACATCTACATCTGGGTTATATCGTTTTATTTTACTGATCAAACTTCTAATTCTTGCCATTTCACCCTCATCCCAGTAATAAAATTTTAGCAGATGTGACCCGTGATTATAAGGAATCAGGCTTTTACTTATAATCGGCATTTCGCTTAATTAAAGTTAAGCCTCATAGCTCCCGCCACGGACCCTGTTCTGAGTGAAGCGATCAAGCGGTTTTTAAAATCTTTGGGCCTTCAAGAGGATAGTAGATAAAAATGTCACATTGCCTGCTGCTAGGTGGGGCTTTAGCCCCGCATACACTTTGAAAGAAAAAGCCCGCTGCGAATGCGGGCTTTTCGGTTACTAAATTGTGTATGCTTACTTAGGATGCCGGAGCTACCGCTTCTTTACCATATTTCTTCTTCAAATTCTTGTAGTAAGGTTCTGCTTCTTTCCAAACGACAAAGATTGGTGAAGCAAAGAAAATCGAAGAATAGGTGCCGGATAGAATACCAACCATCATAGCAAATGCGAAATCCTTAAGCGTCTCGCCGCCAAAAAGCATTATGGCAGCAACAGGCAAAAGGGTTGTTATCGAAGTATTTATCGATCTCATGAATACCTGGTTTATAGATTTATTGGCCATAGCCGAATATGTAGTCTTAACAATATTAGTTGAGTTTTCTTTTATCCTGTGAAAAACAACAATCGTATCATATAGCGAGTAGCCGAGGATGGTAAGAAGCGCCGCGATCATGTTCGGGTTGACCTCTCTACCAACAAGCGCATAAACCCCTGCCGTTATTATTATGTCGTGAAAGAGTGCCAGTATTGCTGCTACAGACATTTTAAACTCGTAGCGAAACGCTATAAACAGCAGTAACCCTACAATGGCTGCGACAAGGGCATAGATAGCTCGCTCCGTGATATGAGAGCCCCAACTAGCATCAACTGTTCTTGTCTGACGGTCAACAACGCCAAATTTATCATTTAATGCTGCAGCCATGCTTTTTTCTTCAGACGTGCTTAGCTCTTTAGTTCTGATGAGCATTTGGCTACCTTTACTTATCGAGCTCTTGGCATCGCTAAATGTTGCTTTCTCTATTGGCTGTATTTTGCTGTCCTTTAGGCCCAGTGAATCCAGAACTGACCGAACTTGCTCAACTGATACTGACTGCTTGAACTGTATGTCGGTTGCACTTCCACCTTTAAAGTCGATGCTGTAGTTAAAGCCGACCCCCAAAATGCCAACGATGCTAAGAATTATCAACAAGCCTGATAATGCAAACCATATGTTCTTCTTTCCGAGGAAATCAATATTAAGCACCCTCGGCCACCTCCTTTATTCTCGGCATCCGAAGCAGCAGCGCTGGGCTCTTAACCGGCCATATCTGCGCCAGGAACCCGAGCACCGGCCTTGTAAATAACAACATTATTACAACATCAATAGTTAAACCGATAATCAGGGTTAATGCAAATCCTTTTACTGGCCCTATACCAACAAAGAAAAGAACTAGCGCTGCAAGAAAAGTTACGATATCCGCATCCAGGCTCGTTCTAAAACCATGCCAGAATCCGGAATCAACAGCGGTTCTAAACGTCTTTTTCGAGCGCATCTCATCTTTTAATCGCTCGAAAATAATAATCTTTGAGTCTGCTGCTACACCAATGCTTATGATCAAACCCGCTATGCCGGGCAGCGTAAGCGTCCAGCCGTAAGTCCTCCCAATCGCTGATATAACTCCAAAGACTAGCGTCGCGTATGCGGTTAAGCCTACCCAGGTTACCAAACCAAGTCCCTGGTAGTACAGCAACATGTACAGGGCAACAAGGGCAAAACCAATGGCGCCTGCAATGATACCTGCTCTAAGAGCCTCTGCGCCAAGTGTTGGACCGACGCTTTGCGCCTCAGATATGTCGAGGGTAACAGGAATTGACCCACTATTTAACACCAGGGCGATTTCTTTAGCCTCATCAATTGTATTAATACCAGTAATTTCGGCTTTTCCATCAGGAATTGCTGTTTGGATTGTCGGTGCGGTTATGATTTTTCCGTCAAGTACTATTGCAAGCTTTTTCTTGACGTTTTGCGCGGTTATCTGGGCGAAGGTGTTTGCTCCCTCATCATTAAACGAAAGAGTAACTATAGGTTGATTGCCAAGGTTACCGCCGTAGGTCGCTTTCGCATCTGTTATCTTATCACCGGTCAATAGAACCGGACCAAGAACTGGTTTATTCTGTTTCAATAGCGTGTTCATTTGGCCCTCGTTCATTGACTCATACTCTTGGTTTACGATAGCAAACTGAAGCACGGCCGGTTTTCCTAAGTATTCTTTGGCTTTCTCAGGATCTTTAATACCGGGAAGCTGGACCATGATATTTCGTGGCCCTTCACGTTGTATTTCTGGTTCAGCCACACCCAGTCCATCGACGCGGTTTCGAAGAACATATTCCGCCTGCCTCATCTTTTCATCGGTTACTTTTGAGCCGGGTGTGTCTTTGGCCGTATATATAATACTCAAGCCACCTTTCAGATCAAGCCCTAGCTTTGGCTTTGTGGTCGTAATCATTGCAGCCGCTGCTATGACCAGCAACAAAAGCACGCCCAGGCTGATTGCATGTTTCTGCTTATCTGTCAATTCTGTCCCCCCTACAAGAGTTTAACGCCATTTATAACCAAGCCAAACTGGCAGCCTAAAAATTCAGCCGCCCTACGGCATATTACCATACGAGATAGAAATATTTCAAAATACTCCATAACCTGGCTTATATTTGTATCGATATCGATTTCAAGTTCGATTAACTTTCTCTCGTTGTCCACTCTTAAAAATGATCTTTGGGCTGCAAGGTTGACTCTGTCATGGATGTCGCTAGTTAGCGGATTCGGGCTCCTGACACGGCTTCTGTGGACATCGGTCTTATCCGCCATGATAACAGCAGCTCCGATTGGGCTAGTTGCTATGCCATACTCTTCCTCATGGTTCCCAATTGCGTTCATCACCAAAACCATCTCCTCGGGAGCCATTCCAAGCCTTATAAATATTGATTGGGCTATCATAGCTGCAGATACCGCATGAAAACTCCTGCCAACAGAATTGCCGATATCATGCAGGTATCCGGCCATTCCAGCAAGCTCCGCTTCACGCTCGGGGTAGCCAAGCCGTTTTAGGACGTTCATTGCAATATGCGAAACCAAATCGGCATGACGGAAGCCATGCTCAGTAAAGCCTATCATTTCCATATGTTTGTCCGCCTGTGCAATGAACGCTTTAACATAAGGATCTTCTTTAATTTCTTCTAACGTTACAGGCATATTTTGCTTTCTCCGTCTCAAAGTAGTTTTCCAAGCTGCGATAAAAGGTTATAAGGGTACTCCTGTCATTATACTATTTGATATATGCGTTGTCAGCGAATTCTATGAATATGCAAAATATGACAGGCGCATGCCTGCCTATCTAAAATAACTGGCACCGCATCCGACAAAAATGACCGATTTTTACAGGCTATAATATATGCGACGGGGTACAATATATGCGCCTCTAGTATCGCTGGCATCGGGGGATACTTTTCTACTGGATTATGCGGGTTTATGTTTTATCTTATCCTCATGTAGGAACCGGATAAGTCTCTCTTTACCAATCCATTTACCTCCAGAGAGACGATAAGTGCTGAAACTGAAGCCGAGCTTTCGCTAAGGCATCCAGCAATCTCGTCGATTCTTTTACCATTCCATCCTATTATGTCAAGGACAGCCTTCTCCCGCGGGGTAAGAATTTTGCTTTTACTGCTTTCCACATGCTCAAACCCCAGTATCTCAAGAACGTCTTTTGCATTTTCCACAAGGTATGCGCCCTGTTTGATAAGTTTATTAGTGCCTTTACTATTAAAGCTTTTTGCGTGTCCCGGAATAGCAAATACGTCGCGGCCGTACTCCAGCGCAAAGTCGACAGTAATTAAAGCCCCGCTTTTTTCTGCTGCTTCAACGATAACTACACCATCGCACATTCCTGCTACAATCCTATTTCTCGCTGGAAAATTCATGGCCAGAGGCGGAGTACCCAAATGGTATTCGGATATTAATGCGCCATGTTGCCTGATTTTGTTAAAAAGCCTACCGTTTTCAGGAGGATAAACAATATCAAGGCCGCAACCAAGTACCGCGAAGGTTGTCCCACCTGCATCCAGCGCTCCCCAATGTGCTGAGGTGTCGATTCCACGGGCAGCGCCCGAAACTACCGCAACACCGGAATTAGCCAAGTCCAAGGCAAGCTCATGCGCGATTGTCATTCCCGCAGCAGTAGCACGACGTGATCCAACTACAGCGACTGCTGCATTATATTGTCGCAGCCGACCTTTTACAAACAAAGCTTTAGGCCTATTGCTCACCTTTATAAGCGGATAAGGATAATCCTTATCCTCATCAGTTATAACCTGAATTCCCGCATCTTGAAGCCTTTTATATTCAATATCAAGGTCGATTAAATCTCGAACCGAAACAGCTTTATCCGCTGAGCTTTCGCTTAAGCCAAGCTCCATTAGGTCTCTTTTGCTAGCACCCCAGAGCTCCTTTGGTCCGCCCGCAGCTTGCGATAAAACATATTGCTTGTTTATAAAAGCGGGAATCATCTTAATACCGATCCAGTATTTCTTCGGGTCATCATCCATGGCTTTAACTCCTGCATTTATACCGAAATGTTTTTCTGTAAAAAGGCAAATTGCAAGTTCATACCCTTTATATTTAGATAACTGTGATGCTGCAGGGCTAGTTGTTCTTTAGATATATAGCAGCTTAAATTACCCTCGTCACATCTTTATTAAAACAGTAAATCGGAAAACAAGGATTAAAAATATTGTCTATCAAGGGTCCGGTATTGAACGGCTTCAGCAATATTCTCAACATCAATTAAGTCTTTTTGTGCCAAATCGGCGATAGTTCTGGCGACCTTTAATATTCTCTCATACGCTCTACCACTCAGACCTAATTTATCAATAGATGCCTCAAGAAATGATGATGCCTGCGGCGTTAACCTGCAGAAGTTTTTAACCTCACGTGCTTTCATCTGTGCATTGGTCAGAATCAACTGCCCACCATGTCCATTCTTGCTGTTTGGTCCATTCGCTGCAGTAAAACGCTTTATTTGCAAGGACCTTGCCATATCAACCCGCTCTTTTATCCTCGAAGAAGGCTCGCCTTCTTCGCATTTCAAAAGCTCATCTTTTGTTAAACGCGGCACTTCTATATGTATATCTATTCTATCCAGCAAAGGACCAGAAATTCGTCCTCTATAGCGCTGTACGCTGTATGGCGTACAGATACATTGCTTCACCCTATCGCCAAGATGCCCACACGGGCAGGGGTTCATACTTCCGACCAACATAAATCGGGCAGGGTATGTTAACGAGCCCGCAGCTCTTGAGATCGTTACTTTACCTTCCTCGAGGGGTTGCCTTAAAACCTGAAGAACACTTTTTGAAAATTCCGGAAACTCATCAAGGAAAAGAACGCCGTTATGTGCAAGCGATACCTCTCCTGGCCTGGGATAACTGCCGCCCCCAATAAGACCAGCATGGCTGATCGTGTGGTGGGGTTCCCGAAAAGGACGTTTTGAAACCAAAGATTCATTTGGTTTCAAAATTCCAGCGACAGAATATACTTTCGTCACCTCAATCGACTCGTCAAGAGTAAGGCGCGGCAGGATCGATGGAAGCCTGGATGCGAGCATTGTCTTGCCGGATCCCGGCGGTCCAATAAGTAAAATGTTATGGCCTCCGGCCGCGGCAACCTCAAGCGCCCTTTTAGCGAGCTCCTGACCACGAACATCAGAAAAATCAAGATTGGCAGTACCGCTATCTGGCAGGGTTATTTTTCGCGGCTCGGGCCATATATCTGCTTTGTCCCGAAAAAAATCTACAAGCTGGTTTAGGTTATCAACCGGAAGTATGTCTATCCCATCTACTACGGATGCCTCGGGTGCATTTACTTTTGGAACGATAATACCCCTCATGCCATGCTTCTTTGCGCAAATGGCCATTAATAGAGCACCATTTATGCGCCTTATCTCGCCTGATAACGATAACTCTCCGGCAATTATATAGTTCTGAAGTTTATCCCCGGGAATCTGCTCGGTGGCAGCAAGGATACCCATAGCTATAGGCAAGTCATAAACCGGGCCCTCCTTTTTAATATCGGCGGGCGCAAGGTTTATAACAATTCTGCGCAGCGGAAATTCGTACTCCGAATTTGATATGCCACTTTTAACTCGCTCCTTGGATTCCTGAACAGCGGTATCTGCCAGTCCGACGATACTTACTCCAGGCACACCCATAAAAACATCGATTTCTACATCAACTAGAATGGCATCTATGCCGACGATCGCTGCAGAAAAAACCTTTGCAAGCATAGCTCCTCCATAGTGTGCACTTGTGCTTATGGTCAAAGATAATGTTAGCCATTCTCTAGTTGATATGCAAGACTTTGCTCTGTAAAAGAGCCATTTATATACGATCCTGCCAAACTAATAAAATTCTCTTATTAGAATAACTAAAGTTTTACCATTATTTACCGATAGATAAATTAATTGCATCCCTAAAAAGACTGAGAATAACATAGCTAATGCTATGCGGCCGATGTGGCCCTCAGTCTTTTTAATTTCGGGAATTTTTAAATCGCCAGTAACTCACCAGCATTTTGTTCCAAAACCATTTCGCTGCTGTTAGGGCAAGCTAGAAGAGCGGTCAAATTATTCCTTCCTTGTAGTCCCCTTTAGACCGTCATATATTGGCGTATTACATACGAAACATCAAGTCTGAAAAAACCAACAGGTGGCAAATCCAAGTTTATTAAAAATCATTTGGAAATCCCTAAAGTCCCGTCCTAACGTGCCGATAAGTAAAGTAGTCAAATCAGTCCCTTTAAATTTAAAAGGCTTCCCGCAAGGGGGCCTTTTAAATTTAAAAGTTCAATCCTTTACATTGCCGGCACATAATCCTTTAAAACCCAATCGCCTCAATTTCATCAATTGCTATGGCAACGTATTTGTGCGGAAGACCCGATACATGTTCTTCTGCCGCCTCCGCGATTGATGGCGTTCCGACAATCTCATGGAGCTCCTCGCCTATTGCCGCTACCTTTGGATCTGCAATCATTAGCGTTGTGACATTGATCCTGCCTACACGTCCAATGTAAACCCGGTTTTTTGTAAAAATACTGGCCTCAAGACCTGCCAGGCCTTGAGATTCAATAATTTCGCGCAGCTCGCTCTCTGTCATAGTTCCTCCCTGAATAAGCCGGTTTTTGAGGATAAATACCCTAAATGAAAGCTTTAAGAACGGCCTTTGGCCTCGCGATAAAACTAAAACTTTATATGAATACTTAGCGACTTTTCTTTCGTTTTTTGCTAATCTTTTTTTATGGAGCTAAAGACCGGGAATTTAGGATTTGGCGAAAACAACAATATTGATATCAAGATAAGGAAGATTCTTCTGGCAACGGACGGTTCTATACCCGCCATCGAGGCAACGCAATATGCGGTTGCATTGGCTAAAATCATGGGAGCTAGGATAAAAGCCATTTTCGTTGATTCCAGCGGCGAAAAGGAAATACGCCCCAGCGCGGCAGGTCTTGCTGTAGCTCAGCTCTATGCCGAAGAAAATGGCATCATATGCGAGACTAATATTGTCAATGGACAGGTAGCTAAGACTATAATTGAGACTGCCCATGATTATGGTGCCGACCTGATAATCGTAGGTAACACAGGCCGAACCGGAATAAGACGGCTTTCTATGGGCAGCGTTGCCGAGGCTGTTGTAAAGAATTCGCAAATCCCTGTACTTGTCCTCAAAGGCAGTTAAAGCTGGCCTGTAATGCTAACGCATTGTTGCCAAGCCTTTCGCCTTGGCATAGCGCCGCTCACATTTCCGAATAACAGTCTATTTGACCCATTCACTCCTGCATTGCACCGTTTACGGCTTTTTACTACCCTGAATACTTTCTAGGCATTATGCTATAGATGGTTGTCGAGCGCAGTACCGGCTTAGGTATCTTCGCAATAAGGATCGATGGAGGCTTTTTTGACACAGAAAGCTTTAAATCCTGCGGATGTTTTTAAGCCTGCAGACGCACAGGAGCTTTATATCGATCTTAAAAAGATACTTCTGGCAACCGATGGGTCTAAGACCGCGATAAATGCAACAAAATACGCAATCGGCTTAGCAAAAATTTTTAAAGCCGAAGTTAGAGCGGTTTACGTTTGCCAAAACGGAGAGGCGCAAAACCCTCCCGAGAGCATTAATGACTGTCTTGAGGCAAGCGCAAATGGAGACCCAGGATATCACGGTTTGATTATTGCCGGGGTCTATGCTTTGGAAAATAACGTGACCTGCGAGGAAGTAGTCCTTAGAGGGAACATATCAAAAAATATTATTGAAAACGCTCGGCAATTTTCACCCGATTTGATAATAATCGGCAACTCTAGTAAGTCTGGAATACGGCGATCGTTAGGTAGCGTAGCAGATGCCGTCATGAAGGCAACTGATGTGCCTGTCTTGGTAGTAAGTGATTTTTAATAACTTAATATTGTGGGATGGTGGGCAGGTGCTTACTCCCCAAAAGGCTTTTAGCCAAATAAATGCTTTTTCCTGTACCTTAAGACTAGCTCCCGATAGACCCTTAAGGATCCCCTTTAAACCGCGCCTGCCCATTTCTTTTTTAGGCATAATGAATGAAGCAACTCTTCTTTTCGTACTTAAAAAGCGTTCTCTATGTGCTCTATCTTCGGAGTTGACCCCTCTGCCAAGACGCAGATTACATCAAAACGGATGGAATCAAACTTATGAAGATCTTTTAACCTCGCAAGATATATATCGGCTATCTTCTTGATCCTTCTCTGCTTCGGAACTGTAACAGCTTCGATCGGATGTCCATATAACCTGCCCATCCTTGTTTTTACTTCGCAAAATACAAGTGTCTTTTTGTGTCTGGCGACTATATCTATTTCGCCAAGTTTAGTGCGAAAGTTTTGCTCTATGATGTGATACCCTTTCCTTCGTAGGTGAAGCGCAGCCATATCTTCTCCGGTTTTTCCAAGGCCCATCTGCCCCTCCCTGTCTCCTATAAAAATAGGGCGGATATAAATCCACCCTAAAATCAAATAGCCCTTAAACTGCCTTTAACAAACCTATATATACCTACGCTTTAAGCTTTTTCTTATCCGCATTATAGCGCAGCGGCCGGGCTGCGTATCAATCGACTTTAAGTAATTCTTTTAGCTTCTTATTCAAAAGTAGCGACCTTAGCTGGTCGGCAAGGTCGTTTAGGTTTTCTAGCTCTTCTTTAATCCTAGTATTTTTGTCATCGCTTTTTTGCCTGGTCATTGGATAGAGTATTTGCTGAAACAACGCGGCTTCTTTTTCGGCATGCGTTAGATACATGCGAAGATGTCTTGGCTCTATGCCGTATTTAGACATCTCTCGAGCAACTATCATTATCTTTATATCGGTTGAGTTATAGCACTTTCCCTCTGCAGTCCTTACCGTCTGAATAATTCCGAAACTCTCGAGCATCTTAGCCATCTCCGGCGCAAGGCCTATACTGCTAATAGCTTTTTCTGTAGGCACAGGCTCACCGTCAGAAGATAAGGATGCTCTATCGCTCTCCCTTGCTATTTGCTTTATCTCGGGCGTTAGCTGACCCATATCCATCATATCAAGGTTTTGCCTTATGACGTTTAGAGGAAGGTATTTTTCTTGCTGTAAGCGTAAAGCCAGCTCTAGCCTTTCAAGATCTTCTTTCTTAAACTTACGGTAACCGCCGGCGGTTCTTTCGGGTTTTATAAGCCTCTCTTCTTCGTAGTAGCGAATTTTGCTGATCGATAAATCTGGAAATCGAGGCTTAAGGTGATCTACTACTTCTCCTATTGTCATATAATCTCTCTTCGGCGGCATATCCTTCCTCCTCTCAAAAAAAATTAACTAGATCTTCCTTAATGTTTACTTCCTTGACAGGAAAACCAGCTTGAACTTGCCAATTTGTAACTCGTCATCCGATTTTAGCAATGTCGGTTCATCGATTATTATTTGATTTACATACGTGCCGTTTAAACTGCCAGCATCCTCAATGCTTACCGAGTCCTCAGAAACAGTGATTTTAGCATGATATCGAGAAACTGTTATATCATCCAAAAATATGTCGCTTTCTGGATCGCGGCCAAGTGTTATCTCGTCTTTTGTTAGGGTGAATTTCTGACCGATATACGGCCCTTTCTTAACAATCAGAATAGGACCCTCTTCGGTTGAAACATCTATATTATCAAGCCCTTCTTCTATGTCTATGCGCGGCAGCGAAAGAGTCGTCTCTAGCTTATCAGTTTTATCATCTAAAGCCGCCCCACACTGCTGGCAAAATTCCAGCCCTCTCTCAACTGTGCTACCGCACTCTTTACACCGCATTTCTAATCCCCCAACTTGCTTGGGATATTGAGCTTAAATAGTGAACCTAATGCTGCAAGCTCGCTTTTATTCTTTCCTCATAAGCCTTGAGTACTTCCTTGTTTCTAAGGACGTGCTCAAGATGCTGATTCTCAATCTTTGACTTTACGTATGAATCCTCCAGTATGTCTTTTAAGTGTCTTCCACTTCTTAATTCCCGAATCATGTAATCGGCTATTCTCTCCTCGAGAATGTTCTGCCCAACTTCCTTAAACAACTCATAAATTGCTGCTCTAATCTTTGATTCAGGCACTATAACCCCCTTTTTATAGGTTGCCGCCAATTTCTGATTGTCTGAGCACAAGACGAACCAAGACGATACCGAATTGCTCTGCGTAACTAATTAAAATATATCTTCGTCGGATACATCGGCTTTTGATACGCTCGTCAGACTGCGTGCCAGTATCTCGCTTAGACGGTCGACATCTGCGCCTGAGATAACACTACCGCCACCTTCACGCTTTTTCTTAAGTCTTGAAACCAATTCTGCTCTTAAAATATCAATTTTGCCGTGCAGAACCCTGCGCCTGAATGATATTCTTTCTTCCTCTTCGCAAAGCTGATCGAGAATTTCCCTCAGCTCCTCGTCTGATTTTTCTTTCAGGTCTACCAACACGTTGTTGAGGTCTAGTTCGCTATGTTTGCCCATATCTCATCCCTCGTTAAAATCTTGTAATTCCAAGTCTACCATATGGAATTTGTTCCTCCTAGATATTCGGCCGCTATAGGTTCTCTCGGTAAAATTATGGTTGTTTTTTAGCTTTACCCAAGATTTTTGTGTTCAGCTTTTTAAATGCCTCAGTATTAATTTAGTGATAGCTTGCAATGATTAGCTATAATCTAAAGATAAACTTGAGAGTTTAAAAAATCTAGTGTTTTTTAAAATTATTGAAAAATTGTTCTCTGTGCCTAAGTCTTGGTGTACCAAAGTACCAACATTCGTATTCTAGGCTGCAGTCTGCAAGTACTCTCATACCGCAGTTAAGAAATATTAATTGCATTAATTGCCAACTGATACCTTAAACAACTTTACTTGAATTTCGCGCGTTCGTACCCTGGTACATTAAGGTCCTCACTACACGGAAGGTTCCCACTTAAGTTTTGGGTGTCTTGCTGCTTTAGCCTCATCTAACCTTGATACTGGCGTTGTGTGTGGGGCAGTTAGAACAATATCTGGATTAACTACCGCCTCTTCAGCAATCTGCTTCATTACATCGACAAAATTATCCAGCGTTTGCTTGCTTTCAGTCTCGGTCGGCTCTATCATCAAAGCTTCATCAACTATAAGCGGAAAATATATTGTCGGTGGGTGGATATTGAAATCAAGCAGACGTTTTGCTATATCTTTTGCTCTTACTCCTTGCTTCTTATAGCGGTTAGCCGATAATACAAACTCATGCATACATGGTGTGTCATATGGAAGTATGTATGTCCCCTTAAGCCTCTCTTTTAAATAATTTGCATTTAAGACCGCGATATCGCTTACTTTGCTTAAGCCCTCTTGCCCGAGGGACCGTATATAGCAGTACGCTTTTACCATAACCGCGAAATTACCATAAAACGCCTTCATCTTTCCTATTGTAAGCGGACGGTTATAGTCAAGGTAGTATGCACCAACAGCCTCATCTCGCTCAACCAAAGGCACAGGAAGGAAAGGCTCAAGCTTCTCAGTCACCCCAACCGGACCAGACCCCGGTCCCCCTCCTCCATGAGGTGTTGAAAAGGTCTTATGCAGGTTGTATTGCAGCACATCAAAACCCATGTCACCGGGGCGCGATTTGCCAAGTATTGCGTTAATATTCGCTCCATCGCAGTAGCTAAGTGCGCCGACAGAGTGCGCCATCTCGTTTATTTTAAGTATATTTTTATCGAAAATACCAAGTGTATTTGGATTCGTTAGAAATATAGCCGCGACCTCTTCATCAAGTAACCTGCCCAGGTAATCTATATCAACAGCGCCAAATTCATTGGATGGTACCTGAACCACCTTGTAGCCAAGCATAGCTGCGCTTGCCGGATTTGTGCCATGAGCTGAATCGGGTATTATTACTTTTGTCCTGTGATCACCGTTATGCTCGTGATAAGCCCTTATCATTGCCATGCCGGTTAACTCCCCTTGAGCACCCGCTGCAGGCTGCAGGCTTACCCTACTGACGCCGCCTATCTCTGCCAGCCAGGCCGAAAGCTCATACATGAGCTTGAGTGCACCCTGAACTTGAGACTCATCCTGATACGGGTGAATGTTTGCAAAACCTGGTAGGCTGGACAATAATTCATTTATCTTTGGGTTGTATTTCATGGTGCAAGAACCCAATGGGTAAAAAACTGTATCAACCGCAAAATCCATATTTGATAAGTTGGTATAATGTCTCGCTATTTCTCCCTCAGTAACTTCCGGAAGCTTAGGGGCTTTGTCTCTTAGCATTTCTTGCGGCACCAAATCCTCTAACGCTTTGCTTTGTACATCAAGAGGCGGCAGCGAATATGCTTTTTTACCAGGCTTACTTATATCAAAGATCGTAGCCATCTAACATTTCCATCGCTTGCACTAATCTATCTATCTCTTCTTTTGTTCTTTTCTCGGTTACACAAAACAATACGGTATTTGGGTACTGTGGATATAACCGACCGATATTAAGGCCACCGATTATATTTTCACTAATGAGGGCCTTATTAATTTCTTTAATTGGCACTCTGCTCCTCAGTGTAAACTCTTTAAAGAAGTGAACATTTGAGAATGGCTTGAGGTAATTTATTTTGTTTAGTCTTTCGTACGCATAATTGGCTTTTTGAAGGCACTGGTGCGCGACCTCAGTTATTCCCTCAGGACCAAGGTAGCTCAGATAGACAGCAGCAGCTATTGCGTTTAAAACCTCGCTTGTTGTTATGTTAGATGTTGCCCTTTCACGCCGTATATGCTGCTCGCGTGCTTGCAGCGTTAACACATACCCAGTCCTTCCCTTTGTATCATTAGTGGCGCTAATAAGGCGCCCAGGTACGCGCCTTATGTATTCCTTGCGGCAGGCAAAAAGACCAAGGTAAGGCCCTCCAAAGTTTGCTTTATTGCCAAGACACTGCCCTTCTCCGACGGCCACATCCGCTCCGTAATCGGCAGGCTTCTTCAGGATACCAAGCGATATAGGATCAACAGAGGCGATAAACAGCGCCGGATAACGATCGGTAATGCTGCCGACCCCTGGCATATTCTCAATATACCCGAAAAAATTAGGGTTCTGTATTATTACACAAGCACTATCTTCGCTTATCATGTCCTCAAGGGCTGAAATGTCTGTTTGTCCATTATTCATAGGCACGGTTTTTATTGTTGTATTTAACCCGCGCGTGTAGTTTTGCAAAACACTGCGGTACTCAGGATGGACAGCTTCACTTATGAGAACTTCTGATTTCTCTGTGATATCACGTGCAAGAAGCGCCGCCTCCGCTACAGCACTTGCACCGTCGTATAGCGAAGCATTTGCAACATCAAATCCGGTTAGCTCGCAGACCATAGACTGATATTCAAATAGCGACTGCAATATTCCTTGGCTTACCTCCGGTTGATATGGAGTGTATGGTGTATAAAATTCTGGAAGCGATATTATCGCATCGACTATTGCCGGGATGAAGTGGTCATACGCTCCGCCTCCTAAAAAAGACACATAATCATCAAGTGAGAAATTCTGACTCGATAATTGTTTAAGTTCTTTTACCAGCTCGTACTCGCTTATGCCAGAAGGTATATCGAGGGGTCGATACATCCTGGCCTCATCTGGTATTGTCAAGTCGAACAACTCATCAATCCTTATTATACCAAGGAAGTTGAGCATATCTTTGATGTCGTCATCTGTGATAGGTATGTACTGCAAGCTTACAGCTCCTCTACATATTCGTCATATGCCTTAGCATCCATTAAGCTGTTTATCTCATCCGGATCGCTAAGCTCGATCTTAAAAAGCCAGCCATCACCATATGGTTGTTCGTTTATAATTTCTGGATTATCTATCGCATTTTTGTTGATTTCTATAACTTTGCCGCTAACGGGTGTATGTAAATCAGCTGTTGACTTTACCGATTCTATCTCGCCAACTATATCGCCAGCCATTACCTCCTCGTCAATATCAGGTAAATCAAGGTAAACAATATCTCCAAGCGCATCCTGTGCGTAGTCCGTAATGCCAACAGTAGCAATACCGTTTTCAACTCTTACCCACTCGTGCTCCTTATAGTACTTTAGATCTTCTGGCGTCATTACCAATCCCCCCTAATATCTACAACATAAACGGCGCTGTTTGTGGTGCTATGCTACAGCTGAAACGCTTCTTTTCTCTATAAAAGGCCTTTTTGCAATATGACCTGTCAATGATTTACCTCTAACTATTATGTTGATAGCCATGTCATATTCTGCATAATCGCTCTTTACATAACCCATGCCGATGCCCTTTCGTAAAATTGGTGAAAATCCACCGCTTGTTACTTTTCCTATCTCGCCGTTAGAGGGCACCGTTATAATCGATCCTTCTCGCGCTATGCCAGAATCTAAGACAAAACCTACCAATTTTTTTTCTGCGCCTTTCTCTAGCTGAGCATACAGGGCTGATCTACCTATAAACTCACCTTTGTCAAAATATACGAACCTTAAAAGCCCCGCCTCTATCGGCGTTATCCTAGCTGTTAACTCATGGTCATAAAGTGGATAACCCATCTCAAGCCTTAACATATCTCTGGCTCCTAGCCCCGCGGGTTTCACTCCAGCAGAAATTAACGCCTTCCAGGCCGAAATTGCGGCTTTAGGATCGCAGAGAATCTCGAATCCCTCTTCGCCGGTATATCCCGACCTCATAACCGTAAATTTATTTCCCAGTGCGCTTATGTTTCTAACCGAGTACTGTTTATACCTGGCTGTATCCTCTTTAAAGACAGCACGCAAAACATCGGGAGATTTTGGACCTTGAAGTGCTAATAGGCATAATTTTGTAGTAAGGTTTCGTATCTGCAACGGTGGAAAATCGTATTTGTTATCATTTAACCAGGCCATTATAGTTTGAATTCGCGATGCGTTAGTTATAATTAAGAACTCGTTCTCTTCCAGACGGTAGGCAATATCGTCGTCTATTATGCCGCCAATGCTATTGCAAAAAAGAGTATACGCACCCCTTCCAATTTCAATCTTCGCTACATCGCTTGTCGTTACAAATTGTAGCAGGTCATTTGCTCCTGCACCTTTAACGTTGATTTTCCCAAGGTGAGAAACATCAAATACACCGCTTGACGTTCTTACTGCCATGTGCTCATCTATTATCTTTGAATAGTAAAGGGGTAGTTCCCACCCCGAGAACTCTGTAAATTTCGCTCCCAGCTGCTGTTGTTCGTGGAAGAGTGGCGTTCTCTTTGCCATGTTTCCCCTTGACTCTTGTTCCTGGTTAAGCCCTGCATGATTAACATAAGCATTCCCCTTTTTACAAATCGTTAAAACGGTACGCGGCATAATACATTTTAATTAGTCATTCCCTATAAAGAGCGATAAAATGAGAAGGAGATAGCAGCTTGACTAAGCTACTATCTCCTTGTATTGCTTCGAGGTGCTATTGAAAACCCATTATGCATAAGCGCAATGCACAAAATGTAGTTATTGTTTTGGCTTTTCAGCGAGCGTAACTGTGACTTTGCCCTCTTGTCCATTTCTGATATAAGTTATCTCTATACTATTCCCAACGTCTTTCTGGCGAATTGCCGCAATAAGTGCATCCATATCCTTGATTGGCGATCCGTTGACAGCGATTATTATATCGTTCTTCTGCAGGCCGGCTTTTTCTGCCGGTCCGCCTGGTAAAACTTGAACAACCAAGACTCCTTCTTTAGCATTAGTCTTAACGTTATTGCCTGCGGCTAACAGGTCGGCCGCATTACCACCTTGTATGCCTATATATGGATGGCTTGCTTTGCCTTTATTTATTAACTCATCGGCAACCTTTTTTACGGTTTCAACTGGGATTGCAAAGCCTATACCTTCATTTGCGCCTGTATCCGAGATTATAAGCGTATTTATACCTATAACCCTTCCTTTTGCATCGCTTAAGGCACCCCCGCTATTTCCAGGATTAATCGCCGCGTCAGTTTGAACAAGATCTGTATAAGTTGTACTGCCACCACCTCGCTCATTTGGAACCGTTACATTCCTATTTAGCGCGCTTATTATCCCTGAAGTCACTGTGTGCTCAAAGCCATATGGATTACCAATGGCAATAGTGGGGTCACCAACTTCAATATCTTTAGTTGAACCAAATTCAGCAGCAGGCAAGCCAGTCTTGTCTACCTTAATAATTGCAAGGTCTGTCTCTGGGTCGGCGGCAACTAGTTTAGCCCTAACTTCATCAGATCCAATCGTGACAAAGATTTCATTTGCTCCTTCAATTACATGATTGTTAGTTATAATGTAACCATCGCTTGTATAAATAACACCAGAGCCAACCCCATTCATAACGCCGGAATGAATCGCATCCCGTGGACCCTGATTTACGCTAACATTTACAACCGATGGTCCAAGTTTCTTTGCGACTGCAGCAGCTGGTGTAGTCAATTCGCTTACTTTAATAATTTCCTTTGAGGCAGTGGTTGTTTGCTGAGGTCGTGGCCCGCTAAAGACAGCTCTGGGCGAGCTTCCGTACACATATGGTAGCGCATATGCTACAATGAGCCCGCCAACGACTGCACCTATTAACCCAACAGCCAGCATAATGCCAATAAGTTTGCGTCCCAACCCAATATCTCCTGTACCTTTATCATTTAGATGTATAGATCTCCTATGCTCTTCTGAGCCTGGCATCACGTTCTCTCCAGAATCGCTAAAACCGGTACGCTCATGGCGGTTCCTTGCTTCCATACCCATACCCTCTCCCATTTTAATCTTCCTAAAAAAGAAAGTTACCTTTTAAGCAGCAACTTATAAATATAATATCCGGAAGATATGAAGAATTTATGAAAAGCCAATTATGAATTAGTGAATACGGTTTTACGAAAGATTGGGTTGCCGAGCTGGCGACAGGGATCGGTTAAATTAACGCACCCCTTTCCGCAATGCCGGCTCCCATGATCGAGGGTCATCCACAACCTCTGAAGTTATGTTAAAGCGCATGGCAGGCACCGAAAAGACCGTTTGCTACTGGAGAGCGCCAGGCAAACTCGTACATGTATGTACGTGACTTGTAGGTGACGTGAGCGTCCGCAAGGCGGATCGCGGGAATTCTGCACCACCAGTCGGTCTGAATTGCCGCAAGCAAGTCGTCCTACGTTGCGCGTCCTGAGGGGATAAAACCCTCAGCGGGACCACCAGCGGCTTGGAATTGTTGAGCGACAGGGCCATCATAGAGCGCATCTCTAACACCCGCCCAGGGCTCAACTGGCTGGGGCGCCCGAAGCCGGTTCACGCCAAACGGCGGTGCCACGTAAAGAATGCCCCCTAAACGTGTACACACCATCGACGACACTGCAATGAGCCTTGCCGTACCTGGTTTTGACAAATGCATCCATGTACATGCCTCCTTCAAAGCGTTTGGTTAACAGTGGAGCCATATCGAGGTACAAGGTTAGTATGCATGGCTCTCCATGGCTTTTTCTATCTTCCAAGCGTCTTTACATACAAAACAAATAAAATTGATATTTATATTCAGGAGAGAAATTAACCTGCATCCATCAATTTTTGCAATTAACAAACCTTCCGCTTGGTTGCGCTCTCCCTAGGAAGCATAAATACCTTGATTAGAATCGCAGACCTATTTATACTTTATTAAGTAAATAATTTAGCAAATAAGCATTTGAGGATTTTAAGCTCTAAGGCAAGAGAATTGGATAAAGAACAAATCATAGAGCAGGCGCATGCGCTTGGAAAGGCGCTACATACATTAAAGCGCTTGGATTTCACAAGCAGGGATGACTTGGGATTAAAAAATTCCGAGAAATATTTTCTGTGGCTTCTTTTTACTATTAACAATGGAAAACCCACAATTCCTTCAGATATAGCAAGAAAAGCAGGAGTTACTTTAGCAGCAATAACCCACCATATCAACTCTCTCGAGAAACAGGGATATATAGTCAGATCGCCGTCACCTCAAGATAGGCGCATGGTCTTTATCAGCCTTTCTGATAAGGGTATGGAGATGGTTTCTTCTTTAAAAAAGCTACTTCGAAAAGATATGTGGACTTGTTAAATACCTTGGAAAGAAAGAAAGCGCTGAGCTAACGGATTTGATTTTTAGAGTGGCAGTTTATTTTAAACTAGCGAACAAATCAAATAGGAGCAATGCTTAACATGGCAAAATTATTGAAGCACCTGAAGCCCTATGCCCTACAGGTTTTTGCGGTATTCACTCTAGTGCTTGGGCAGGTAATGGCCGACCTAGAACTGCCTGACCTAATGGCGAAAATTGTTAATGAAGGGATTATTGGTCAAGACAATTCCGTTATCTTAAATACCGGCTTTTGGATGCTACTCATCGCCCTGTCAGGGGCAGCATGTTCTGTTGGAGTTGGCTTCCTTTCATCACGAATTGCCACAGGCTTCTCAATGAATCTGAGGGAGAAGGTCTTTTCAAAAGTAGAGGGCTTCTCCCTTAAGGAATTTGATAGGTTCTCGACCGCATCTCTTATAACCCGCTCAACAAACGATATCCAGCAAATACAAATACTGTTTGTTATGCTCTTAAGAATGGTACTTACTGCACCACTTATGGGTTTTGGTGCCATTATTAAAGCATATGACGCTGCCCCATCAATGACGTGGATAATAGCCCTTGTTCTTTTAGGAATGGTAGGTATTACGTTGGCTCTCTTTTCCATTGCAATGCCAAAGTTCAGGCTCTTGCAGGAGCTTGTCGATAGACTTAACCTGGTAACACGGCAAAATCTTACTGGTCTTCGTGTCGTTAGGGCCTTCAATGCGGAAAAGTTTGAGGAGGCAAATTTTGAGCGGGCAAATGCCAACCTCACTAAAGTAAGTCTTTATGTTAACCGTCTCACAGCAGCCATGCAGCCCATGATGATGCTTCTTCTTAACTTTATAGCTATTACTGTTATATGGGTCGGTTCACATGAGATCGATGCGGAGCACCTTATGGTTGGCGACATGATCGCTTTTATGCAGTATGCAATGCAGGTAGTTTTCTCCTTCTTGTTCATTTCTTTTATTTTTATGATGCTTCCGCGCGCCCTGGTATCAGCGCAGCGTGTGGCTGAAGTTATTGAAACAGAGCCTACTGTAAAAGATCCGGAACACCCAATCGCCTTCCCTGCCAACATGCGAGGGGTTATCGAGTTTAAAAACGTTAGTTTCTATTATTCCGAAGCCGATAGCCCAGTTTTGAAGGATATCTCATTTACAGCACATCCGGGAGAAATAACTGCTTTTATTGGTAGTACCGGAAGCGGAAAATCAACCCTCATTAACCTTATCCTGCGTTTTTATGATGTATCCGATGGCCAAGTGCTAGTCAACGGCATTGATGTTCGACTCGTTAAGCAAAAAGACCTTCGCGATATGATAGGTTATGTTCCGCAAAAAGCAGTCCTCTTCTCGGGAACCGTATGCAGCAACATAAAATACGGGGCGCCAGAAGCCTCAGACGAGGAAATGCAAGAAGCTGCAAGAATAGCGCAAGCTTCAGAGTTCATCGAAAACTTTGATACCAGATTTGAATCACCGATCGCTCAGAGCGGCGCAAACATTTCCGGCGGTCAAAAACAGCGTCTTGCAATTGCACGAGCCATTATCAAAAAACCGCAGATATATATTTTTGATGATAGCTTCTCCGCTCTTGATTTTAGAACCGACGCAGCACTTCGGGAGGAACTTAGCAAAGAGATAAAAGGTGCAACCGTCCTTATAGTTGCGCAAAGAATAAGCACAATCATAGACGCTGATAAAATCATCGTCCTTGATGAGGGCAGGATTGTTGGTACCGGCACACACACAGAGCTAATGAAAAGCTGCGACATATATAGAGAAATCGCCTTCTCTCAGTTATCTGAGGAGGAGCTAAAAAGCACAGTGGAGAGTCCAGTATGAGTAAAAACGATCGTATTGCCTCAAGTATGTCAAGACCCGTTGGAAGACACAGTCCATTTGGTGGAGGCATGGGCCATGCAATGAGGGGTGGCGAAAAAGCGAAAAATTTCAAAGGCACAATGAGCAGTCTTATTTTGTACCTGCGCCCGTTTTGGGTCTCAATTATTATAGTTCTTATTTTTGCGATTGCCAGCACTATATTTTCTATCGTAAGCCCTAGAATACTTGGCAATATGACAAACCAAGTAGTTGATGATTACACGAATAGGTCAATCTATGACCAGGTCATCTCCAGACTACCCAAAGGTGTTGTGCTGCCTCCTGGAACAACCGGAGCGGATTTGCTTAAAAAGGCTCCACCAGAATTAGTTAAAAAAATTCCCGCCGATAAATTAGATAGAATAAAATCGCTCGACTTTTCGAAGCGTCCAACTATTGATTTTCAAAAACTTGCAGACACTGCCTTGTTTTTAATAGGTCTATATTTATTAAGCGCGCTGTTCAGTTATATTCAGGGATGGATTATGTCGGGAGTCACCCAGAAGGTCACCTATCGATTTAGACGAGACATTTCAGAAAAAATCAACCGCATTCCACTTAAATATTTTGACACAAAGACGCACGGCGACGTTTTAAGCCGCGTGATCAACGACGTTGATATAATAAGCCAAACGCTTAATCAGAGCATGATTCAAATAATAACTTCAATTACAATGATTATCGGAATCCTTGGCATGATGTTTTCTATAAGCTGGCTCATGACTCTGGTGACCCTCCTTACTCTCCCGCTTAGCTTTATTTTTATCAGTAAAATCGTAAAAAGGTCACAAAAACAATTTCGGATCCACCAGGCAACCTTGGGTAACCTCAACGGTCATATTGAAGAGATGTATGCAGGGCATAATGTATTGAAAGCCTTTAATGGCGAGAAGCGCTCCATTGAAAAGTTTCAGTCCATTAATCAAAAACTTTACGATAGCGCATGGAAATCTCAGTTTCTATCCGGCATGATGTGGCCGATCATGAGCTTTATTAGCAATTTGGGTTATGTTGGTATTGCAGTAGTTGGAGGCTGGCTGGCTATCAGAGGCACAATAAACATTGGTGACATACAGGCATTCATCCAATACGTGCGCCAGTTCAACCAACCTATCACCCAAACAGCAAATATAGCAAATGTACTTCAATCAACTGCCGCTGCCGCTGAGCGCGTATTTGAATTTCTCAGTGAAAAAGAAGAGGATTCTGATCCCGAAAACCCGGTAGAGCTTGAGATGGTAAACGGCGCGGTGGAATTTGATAATGTAGTGTTTGGCTACAGCCGCGATAAAGCAATCATAAAAGGATTTTCCGCAAGCATAAAACCAGGTCAAAAGGTGGCTATAGTCGGCCCAACCGGCGCGGGAAAGACAACGCTAGTAAATCTTTTAATGCGTTTCTATGATATCTGGCAGGGCTCGATCAAAATCGATGGTATAGATATCCGAGATATGCGGCGTTCGAGCTTGCGTAACATATTTGGGATGGTATTGCAGGATACATGGTTGTTCAACGGTTCTATAAAAGAGAATATCGCCTACGCTAAACCAAATGCAACCGATGAAGAGATAACTGAAGCGGCAAAAACCGCCTATGTCGACCGCTTCGTACGCTTTCTGCCAAACGGATATGATATGAAACTCAATGAGGAAGCCGATAACATCTCGCAGGGTGAAAAGCAACTTATTACGATAGCTCGTGCTGTTCTTGCAAACCCGGCCATCTTAATACTTGATGAGGCGACAAGTTCCGTTGATACAAGAACTGAAGTGCTTATACAAAAAGCAATGAATAATTTGATGCGCGGTAGAACAAGCTTTATCATCGCACATAGATTGTCAACCATTAGAGATGCGGACTTAATCCTTGTTATGAACGATGGCAATATTGTCGAACAGGGCACTCACAACGAACTTCTAGCGGCAGATGGTCTTTACGCTTCACTTTACAACAGCCAGTTTACCTTGATGACAAACACCGGGTAAGCTGATTGCCAGCAATTTTATGGGCAATCATTTGTGAATTGTGCAATCAAGACATTGAGTTGGCTGCGTTCTGGAAAGGCTCGCTGTGCTCATTATATCCTTAATAAATTCTTTTCAAGAAACGGTGCCAATAGAATCTTATGACCTGTATAAAGGTGGGTTTTTTCACGCCTCTGTCTGCTACTAGCCTTACATGCGCTACAGGATAATCTGACTGATAAATAGTTAAATTACCTAAGACAGCTCCCTTTTTTACCGGAGCTTTTATGTTCTTTTTGATATCTGTTTTTGCAAAGGTCTTGAACGAACGCCTAACCGTTGCTGTCACGTCGGATTCTGCCACCAGATTTAACTTCTGCCCATAGTCGAGCTTTATGGTCTTAAGTATGGCTCCCTTCTTCACTAGCTTTTTCTGTTCAAACTGGGCAAAGCCATAATTAAGCAGACTAGCCGATTCATCAAATACAGCATCCTGGGACTTTGAACCAAGTACAACGGCTATTAAAGAAACGCCTTCTTTCGCAGCTGAAGATACCAGGCAGTAGCCGGCCTCGTTTGTGTGGCCTGTCTTTATACCGTTAGCACCCGGATAGCTCCAGAGAAGTTTATTGCGGTTAATAACAACCGCTGGCTTTGAGCCGTCCCTTGTAAGAGTATCTTCTTTCGTGGCAACTATGGCTGCAAAAGTTTTATTTTTCATCGCATGCCTCGATATTATTGCTAAGTCGCGCGCGGTCGAGAAATGCGCTGTTGAATTTAGCTCATGATTGTTGATTAATCCATTTGGGCTTGTGAAGTTTGAATTCTTAGCGCCGAGCTCCAACGCTTTCTGGTTCATCAAACCAAGGAAGCCCTCAACCGAACCACCAACATATTCGGCCACAGCTATAGCTGCATCATTTGCCGAGTTAAGCATAAGAGCACTTAAGAGATCCCTTAGTTTAATTTTTTCACCCGGCGATAGCTTCATCCCATTTTCCCGTGCCAACACAACATTCTCCCCCACTGTGACGGTTTCATCTAATGATTTTTTTTCGATTGCAAGAATAGCCGTCATTATTTTAGTGGTGCTGGCAATAGCACGCCGCTCGTCGGCATTTTTTTGCCAAAGAATATCTCCGGTTTTTTCGTCTATTAATATTGCGGAAGGGGAATTTATTGTGGGCGCTACTGTTGCATTGGCTACTCGTTGCGTTACGATGAACGCAGGTGAAGTGAAGGCGATTATAAAAAATATTAGCGTGATTAAAAATAACGTGCGTTTCATCTGCCTGCTTGCTTAGGTCTTTTAAGCACAATAAGATTATTTTAGCAAACAAAAATCTCTAATTTTAAAATGTTTCTAACCGGGCTAGCTGTTGTAGTACGTACTCGCGGATCTCTCTGGGTGATGGAAGGTCCCGGACAATCTCGCCCGATCTAATAAGTGGTTTTAGCATTGCAACCCAGCTGCCTCCACATACGCACGGTTCTTCTGGTTTTTTATCTTTTGGGGTTAACTTTGAGCTAAAGCAATTTTCGCATCTCCAAAGTTGTTTTGCCCCGGACATCTTACCGCGTTTGGCAAGCGGCTTGCCTGCAATCTGCACAAGGTCAAATGAGCAGTCGACCACTGGAGCAGAGCTTATAAATGTGCCAACTCCATATGCTTGCGCAAACTCATTTAGCTCTTTAATCTTTACGTCATCCAACCCACCGCTTGCAAATATCTTTACAAAGTTATAACCTCTTAAATCAAGTTCCCACCTTACTTCCTGCATGATCTTACGGAAATTTCCTCTCCTTGAGCTTGGGGTATCAAGTCTTACTGCGTAGAGATGCTCTCCGAGTGTCTGTGCTGCAGTTAGTGCGCCGAACTTCTCATCCTCAAACGTATCTATAAGCGCGACTCTTTTAATTGAAGGATCGATAACTTCATCGAAAGCTTTGTAGGCAGTTGCTGGATCTTCGAAGACCAGGATTAAGGCGTGCGGCATTGTTCCGGATGGCTTCTCTCCAATAAGTTCTGCGCTCTTAATTACCGCCACCCCATCACAGCCTCCAATAAAAGCATTGCGCTCGATCATGGGGCTTATTGCAGGGTGCATACGTCGTGCTCCAAAGCTTATCACCGTTCTTTCACCGGCAGCAAGTTTGCACCTAGCTGCCCGCGTCGCTATGCCTGACGCCTGGCATATAAGGCCTAGCATTGATGTTTCATAAATTGCAAAATCAGTGTATATTCCACTTACGTTCAGCATAACATCCTCGGCTTTAAAAAGTGTGCCCTCATCCAAGGCATCTATATCTACATTTTTTCCCTCGAATAGACGTGCCATCTCTTCCACGCCCGCAAAAACAGCCCATGGCCACGAATCTGGAAGTGTATGGGCTACGGCTTCTCCAATAACATGTTTTCTTATCCCTTTTGCTTCAAGTACTTTTACGTCTCTTGCAAAATATACGTCAGTGATCTCGCCAGCCTTGATCTCGTCTTCAGTTGCTATATAGAATCGCCGGTTATCCAAATCTTTGCACCTCAGAATCGTTCATTGTTCATGGCTTTAATGGTTGGCAATGAGTAAATCGCCTCATCTCTCCTCTAAGGAGAGGCACTTTTATCCGAAATTCTAAATTTTAATTATAAATTTCTTAAACTCTTGCCCCAGCCAGATCTTTTTCTGCTCTCGCCAGGAATTCGTTATAAGCTTCATACCCATAAAGTACCAGCACAATTTCATCAAGCGAGCTTTCGCCACGGTTTAAATGCTCTTTTATTATTTTATACATAACCCTTGCCGCTTCATTATACGGAAAGCCTCCAACTCCTGTTCCGAGAGCAGGGAATGCTATTCTCTTGATTCCTGTCCTTTCGGCCACATTAAGTGCAGAAAGCGTTGCTTTCCTGATTTTTTCTGCGTCTGTAATCAGGTTGATACCCATCACCGCAGCGTGTACAACGTAGTTTGCTTTAAGCTTACCTGCTGAAGTAATTATCGCATCCCCTACATCTATCGGTCCCTGCTTTACGGCTTCGTCTTCTATCTCCTGGCCACCTTTTTTCTTTATTGCCCCGGCTACACCCGTACCCATATACAACTGGTTGTTAGCCGGATTGACTATTGCGTCAACCTCGCAATCGGTTATATCGCCCTGTATAATTAAAATTTCAGTACCGCCAACCTTATATATCATAAAGGCCCCCTACTCCCCCAACCTTTTAACAACATATTATAGCAGGATACATATTTTGGTCACTAAGCAAATCCCAAAAAATATTTTTCGTTATCGGACAAGATTCGCTAATGTCGCTAGATGCTCCGCTTAATGCTATATCAATTCCATAGACTGGTTATTTATAACCATTGTCAATGGGTATAAAAGATCTACCGCAGCAATATATAAGCCCAACTTAAAAGCTTGAAATTCAGTCTACTGCTAAGATGGAGCTTTATGAAGATATCCGAGAATTTCAATTGCCAGGTAATTAAACTTGAATCTGAACTTTTAATCAGTCTTCAGGGAAATCTGGATATGTATACTACTTCTATTTTGCAGGAGACCATCTGGCGTTACCTTGAGCCAAGCATCACCAAAATCACTATCGACTGCGGTTGGGTTCAATATGTTGATAGCTCATTTTTACAGCTCCTGACCAGGCTATCCACACTCGTCGATAAAGTGCGGATTATAAACGCCAGCAGGACAGTTAGGAGAATTTTTACAATTACAAGCCTTGATAAAACGTTTATCGAAGACGATTAGCATCTAGAGCTCATGAAGGTCACTTGCGCTAAGTAGCTTCACTCCCGAGTTTTGCAACACATCTATTGCTCTGGCTGTATCTTCAAGACGCATGATATCAACCGCTACATTGCGCTCCGTGTCTAAAAAGCAATACAGGTATTCAACATTTAACTTATTATCATTTAGTATCCCCAGTACGTTTGCGAGACTCCCCGGTCTGTCCTCCAGTTCGACCGCAACTACATCAGTTTCACTCACCGTGAACTGATTTTCTTTCAAAATCTCAACAGCTTTACCTGGCTTATTAACAATCATTCGCAAGATTCCAAAGTCAGAAGTATCTGCTATGAAAAGCGCCCTGATATTTATATCGTTATCGGCAAGCACCTTTGTCACATCGGCAAGGCGGCCTTGCTTGTTTTCTAAGAATACTGAAATCTGCGTTGCCTTCATAAAACACCTCCACATCAGCTCTAGGATTAAAGTACAAACCTTTAGCCCTATTGTTAGGCAGCCCTAAAGGACTGCACTACCAGATTAACAATCAAAAATATCCTTTGCTCCAAGCTCTAGCTTAGATTTCTCTTATCGATGACTCTCTTTGCTTTGCCTTCGCTTCGCTGGATTGTCTTTGGCTCAACGAGCTTAACGCCAACTGAAATATTTAGAATGCTTTCAAGCTCTTCTCTTATTTTATTCTCAAAGGCCTCCAGTAATTTAACTTCATCAGAGAAATACTTTTCGTTTACTTCAACCTGAACCTCAATAACATCAAGCTGTCCGACTCTATCAACTACTAGCTGATAATGAGGCTCTGTCCCGTCAATCTGCATCAACACATGTTCAATTTGAGATGGAAAAACATTAACCCCTCTTATGATAAGCATATCATCAGTTCTACCAGTTACTCTATCCATCCTGGCAACGGTCCTGCCGCATGCACACTCCTCGAAATGCACAGCTGAAATATCCCTTGTCCTATATCGGATTACCGGTATTGCCTCTTTTGTTATTGTTGTAAAGACAAGCTCTCCTCTTTCACCTGGAGGCAACCTCTTACCAGTCTCGGGATCTATCACCTCTACTATAAAATGGTCTTCTCCAATATGAAGACCATTTTTCTCCGGACACTCATACGCAACGCCTGGCCCAATGATCTCACTTAAGCCATATATATCTAGCGCAAGTATACCGAGTTTCTCTTCGATCTCACGCCTCATACTATCGGACCATGGCTCGGCGCCAAATACTCCCGCTTTGAGTTTCAGGTCTCCTTTTTTGATGCCCATCTCTTTAGCAACTTCCGCAATATAAAGCGCATATGATGGGGTACATGCCAATATTGTACTGCCAAAATCCTGCATTATCGTGATCTGTCTTTTTGTATTTCCGCCCGATATCGGTATTACCGTTGCACCAAGCCTCTCACCGCCGTAGTGGATGCCAAGGCCACCGGTAAATAAGCCATATCCATAAGCGTTGTGTACAACATCTTCTTTTGTTGTACCTGCAGATGCAAGGGTTCTCGCCATTAGCTCTGCCCAAGTTTCTATATCTTTAGCCGTGTAGCCCACAACTGTTGATTTGCCAGTTGTACCGGAAGATGCATGCACTCTAACTATATCCTTCATGGGAGCCGCAAATAATCCAAAAGGATAGTTATCTCTCAAATCAGTTTTTAAGGTGAAGGGCAGCTTTTCAAGATCATCGAGAGTTTTTATTGAATTGGGTCCTATTCCCGCTTCATCCAAGCGCTTTTTATACATGGGTACGTACTCATAAATCCGCTTTACGGTATCTTGCAATCGTTGTAACTGCAACTGTTCTAACCGATCATGCGGCATAGTCTCGATGTCTTTGTTCCAAATCATAAACTAACTCCTTACTTTCAAGCTTCGCGCCGATTTATTCATCGTTGCACAGTAAATAGGCACAATCTTCAAAGCCTTACTATATAATAGCTAAATTATGCCAACAATTCTAGTAATGACCTGGTAATACAGGAGAATAACGCCTGGCCAGCCCTGTGGCAGCATGTGTTACATGTTAATCAACAACTTCGACTGTGCTTGTAGCCTCAGGCACAGGAGGTGGAGGACCGCCAGCGCCAGTTCCAACCCTAATTATGGCTTTCTTGGGTACATATTTGCTTACAAATTTATCTTGCCTGGTCACAGTGCCATTTTTATATACCGTTCTGTAAACGATAACCTGGCATCCTCTCTCCCCTTCTTCTTCCTGCTTGGTAACACCCTGCGGCAGCGAGGGGTCTTCTATTATCTGTGGTGCGACATCCCTAAAGTTACTTGGACCCTCTGTGGTATATTCAACCTTTACACCCTGGTTAGTACTATAAAAATCAATGGTAATGGAGCTAGCTGTTGTTTTAACTTTTATAAGAATATATGCCGATGTATCGTTTTTGAATTTCAAATCTGGGCCGCCCCATGATACTGTCGCATCTCTCCCTAATGGGTAATGGCTTATATAGAAACTATGGTTATGTCGCTCAATAACCTCATATCCTCCAAAAAATATTGCGTTAAATAGAGTCGTGCCTACTTGGCATACGCCCCCGCCAAGCGAAGGAACGAGCTTGCCGTTTATAATAGCCGGAGCTTCTTTATACCCTTTTTCAGCAGTTCTCGGCCCCATAGCCCCATTAAATGAAAATATCTCTCCAGGTGCGACTATTTTCCCATCCAAAGTACTTCCCAGTAACCGAATATTATGAACTCGCGACGCCTGCGCCGGGTTAAAGAAAGTTGTAAAGCTAGATACTTTCTCCTTGATTCCCATTTTACTAGCTTCTTCGGTGGTTAGCTTGGGCTTAGCTGTCTCCATCGAAAGCAATACTTCTCGTTTCTTTTTGCTCTTGCTTGCATCCAAAATATCATCGTATGCCTTGCTTAAGTTAACTTTTAACCCATCACTGCTTGGCACTATTGTCACTTGGTCATTTTCTATTTTAAACTGAGCGTCTTTGGCCTCTATTACAACACCCTTAGTAACTTCTTCAAGATACTTGTTTATTTTATCCTTATCAAAAACAACAGTTAGGCTCCAGTGGTCACCTTCCCTTACTTTGCTGAAATCTATCCATTCTGCAATTAACCTGACAGAAACCTCCCATTCGTGCTCTTTATATTTGAGAGATAGGGGAGCCTTGACCATCTCCCTTACCATCTTTTTGGCTGAGTTCAGGTGGGCCTCAGTTATATCTGGCTTCAATACCCTAGTCGGTACTTCTATGCGCTGAACTCTTTTTGACGTAAAGGCGTTGATTATCTTATCGGACAGCAGTTTTTTCTCAACTGCAATACCATTCCTGTGGGGAGTCGTAGTAACCCGGCCTTCGATAACTTTAATCTGCGCATCTTCAGCTGGATTATCGATAAATTTAGATATTTTACCAATAATCCTATCAAGCTTATCCTGCCTGTAATTAAAGGCAATCCCAACATCTCTTGCCACAAACCATAAGGAAAATCTTTCTGCAATCGACTTAAATAAGCCGTCTCTGCCTATTTTAAACGCTTTATCAACTGTGCCTCTTTCATCAACTTGAAAGTCCAGGTCTTTTGCGTTTATCATCCATGCCTTGCCCTTGTATTCTATCTTTATTTCTCTATTTTCTAACTTATCGGCAAACTTACTTACAGAAGCTTTCGCAGCATCCTTATCCTGCCTTCCAATATAAAGACCGGCAACGCTAATGCCATTATGGACTTTATTTAAAGAAACAACTGCATCTAAGACGCCAAAGAGAGCGAGAATTACGAGTATGGTGGCAACCACGATTATCGCTATTCTTGAAGATTGATCCTTAAGCATCTTTCTCATGCTATCGCTAATATTCATCTACTCTCCTCAGCTACATTTTATTATTGAACGCTACCATTTTAGCGCCTCATTTCCAGCAAAACTCTTTTCACTAGTAATTGCATTGCAGCTCTCAAAAGCCTAGGAAAAAATATAACAACCATTAACACATATGCAAAAACCGCAGTGCCGCCTTTTGAATTCTACGCAAGGCAGATTCTAAAAAGCTGATAACATGCAGTAAGTAGAGGCTTAGTAGTCTTCCTGCTGCAAAGCAGGGCTATAGCTCTACACTTGTCTTCATTATCTAAATCCTCAAGTCGGTATAAAACCCCTTACTGCTTTTATTTGGGCAAAGCTTGCTCTTTACATATGCAAGCGGGAACATTATGTCTCGTCAATACTGCAAAAGATTTTATTTTATTCCTGTGATAACAGCCCCTTGCATAATTGGACACCATTCCATTATAATAGCGCCTTTTATCAGCTCATAATCCACCTAATTAGCAGATATTACTGGGTTAATCTGCAAATCGTCTTCTTTATTTAAATAAAAAGATACGCCAGAGAGTGGTGTTAACTTATCTCTTACGCCACCATTTATGGTTAAAGCATCATATAGCATCTGTGAATCCCCAATTGCAAGTATCTCATATGGCGGCGTTATCAATTTTTGGTCTACGAACATGCCTTTTGATTGTATGATTCCGGTGTGGGAAACAACTCTAATGCCATTTATTGATATGGCCTCTGCTCCACCACCCCTTAATTCCGATACAATGTCTACAAGGTCGCTCGACGTTAAAAGACCGTTCTCGTCATTTATCCTTACTCTGATACCTGGTCCCCGTACCTCCGTAATCCCGGCTAAGATTTTAAGGTTGTTTATGCTTTTAGACGACTCATTTAATATCGTCGAGCTATCTTTATTAGCACGCTCTATTTCAAATAGCTGTAGCTTTAAGCTTGCTGTTTCGGCCTTAAGCATATTTATTTGGTTGTTTAGGTTGCTGGCAATTTCTCCAAGGTCCTCTTCGGTTGCAGCCTGCAAAGCTTGGCCAGCTGTTTGCTGCACACGTATCTGCATAACGATCAAAAAACCGATCACCATTGTTACTGCTGCAATCGCTAATTGTGTCCTCTTTGCCTGGTTATTTAAATCGTTGATGAACCGCCATAACATATTCACGTTTAACGACTCCCAACAGCACTTACTCCCAATGACGTTTTTGGAAATAATGCCTTCTTACAAGAGCCAGGTTCTGGAATAGCCGCACACCAAATGCAACAACAGCTGCAAGGTATAGGTCCACCCCTAGCTTGTCACCCATATATACAATAAACGCCGCCATCAGCGTATTGCTAAATATTCCTGTAAAAAAGAGTTTTTCGTTGAATTTCATCTCCAGACTTGCACGTAGACCACCGATAGCGCTATCAAGAGCAGCCAGGACAGCGATACCTAAATACTTCGACCAGTTTATAGGAACAGGAATATTTAGTATCAACCCTAGGATAATTCCCAATATTAATCCAATTAGAGGTAGCAATTAATCTCCTCCTTCTACAACTTTTGCTTTATCTACCAGCAACCCACCATTATATCCTTTTATTACTAAGGAAGGACTTCTTGTTACCGATTTCTTTAAACCATAGAAATTCGCTATTTCGTTCATGAACCTTCTCGAGTTTATATCTTCATTTAGAGCATTTTCCAGCTTTTCTGGATCACCAATCGCTTTTATTGTATACGGTGAACTAAGGCGTGTCGAATTTATTAAGATGAAAGTGCCCGCACATCGAATTGCTGAGGTAGATATCAATCTCTGGTCGTTAACTGAAATAGCTTTGGCCCCACCACCCCAAAGGCTATTCACCACTATCCTTATGTCATAATCGTGAATTATGTAATTGTTTGGATTTGGATCATCCTTTGGATACTGCGGATTATCTGCAAGAGTCACGATAATACCCGGTCCCTTCTCCTGGACTAGGCCTGCGGCCATCTTAACTTTATCGAGCTCTTTGGTATACGTGGAAAGAATACCCTGGTTTTTTGCCGCTAGCTCCTCATATCTGGCAATCTGGGCTCGCTGATCCTTTATTTCGATCTCCAGTTTAGCTTTAGACTTTTCAAGCTCGCGAACTGTTTTAATAAGATCTTGTTTGCGCAGCGTATTTAGCGCTTCCCGGTTTCGCTGCTGCGTATTAAACGATGTTGCCAATAATATCCCTAGCACTATACATACAAGCGTGATTGAAAGGTGCCAATTTCTTTTCAATTAAATTCACCTGAGAGTAATTTCGATAAATTTCAGTATATACGATTGGCTGGTTAGTTAGAATATGCAATAACCTGCAATAATGGTTTGGTAGTACTAGTAGACCTACGGTCATATGAAAACCACGGTATTGGGATACTTTAGTAATGTGTGAGCCTAGGTTTGGGTTAAGTCTTTATATGATAATTTTCAAGGTACCAAGGTCAAAGAATACAAGACATTGGCACTTTTGTACTTTAAAACTTCCAGGCCTGAAGGTAATTACATCAGCAAGCTCGCAATATCCTTAAACCGGTCTTTTTCCTTTGATTCACTATATATTCGAATCAATGGTTCGGTTCCTGATGGCCTTACTAAAACCCAGTCCCCGCTCTCTAGAACAAGCTTTACCCCATCAATTGTTTTTATATCCACAACCTTATCGCCTACTAATTCCCGTGGTGGGCTTTCCTTTAAACTCTTTAGCAGTTCATCCTTGCGTTCCTGTGTAATATGAACATCAATGCGTTGCGTGTAGAATCTGCCGTAAGTAGAATATATATCTTCCATTATCTCAGTTAGCGGCTTCTGCTCATGGGCTACTATTTCTGCTAGTAGTAGGTCTGCAAGCAACCCATCCTTTTCTGGTATATGACCCTGGATACTCAAGCCACCGCTTTCTTCTCCACCCAAAACCACCTGTCTCTGCATCATAACTTGTGCGATATACTTAAAGCCGACAGGCACTTCAACTACCTCAGTGCCAAATGCTTCTGCTATTCTGTCTAGAAGATGCGTGGTTGCAATGGTCCTAACGAGAATTCCTTTCATGCCTCTGTTTTTAAGAAGCTGAACCGCCACAAGGCTTAAAACCTGATTTGCTGTCAAATAAGTCCCATCATAATCCACCACACCGAACCTGTCTGCATCTCCATCCAAGGCCAGCCCCATGTCTGCTTTTATCTTTATCACTTCATCTTTAAGCTCTGCAAGGTGCCTTTCGCTTGGGTCGGGATACGATCCACCGAACAAGACATCTCGATAGTTATGTATCGTCTCTACTGAGCATCCTGCCTCAGCAAGCAGCACATCCATAAGCCCTTGAGCAGCTCCATACATTGGGTCAAGTACCAGCTTGAGTCGCGCCTCTCTTAGCTTTTCGAAATCTACAAGATTTGTTATATGCTCGATATATTTTGGAAACGGTTCTGCTTTTCGCAGTTTCCCATTTCCATCAAGTGGGGAAGTCAGTATGCGCCCGCTTTCCTGGATGGATGAAATGTGCTTTTCGATTCTGCCTGTTATCTCCGGACTCGCAGGCCCCGCATATTCAGGAATAAATTTTATGCCATTGTATTCGGGTGGATTATGGCTCGCTGTAAGCATAATCGCTCCAGCGGTATTATATATCTTTATAGAATACGCGGTTATGGGAGTAGGCATTGCACGGCTCGGCATATATACCGGGATGTCGTTTCCTAACATTACAGAGGCACACTCGTTAGCAAACTGCTCTGCAAAGAAACGCGTGTCGTATCCGATTATAACCCCTTTGTCCTGAAGATTCTCTTCTATAAGGTAATCTGCAATTGCTTGAGCAACTATCCGAACGTTTGGCAATATAAATGTATCATTCATTACCGCACGCCAACCATCTGTACCAAATTTTATGACAGTATCCACCATATGATCTCCTGTTCGTCTAAGTTCATTAAGCAACTGCCTTAAAATTACTTCGGCACTTCCAATTTCGGCACTTTTTATTCTCCGGCCTGGATTACTTCATCCACGAACTTAATTAGCTTCTCCACTTCATAATCGGCATCTTTTTGTGTTTTTCCCTCAGCATAAATACGAACGATCGGCTCATCCGGGTCTGGCAGGACAAGCCCCCAGCCACCGTCGCTATATATCTTTACACCATCAATCATCTCTGTTTGATAGTCTTTAGCAACTTCAAGTATGCGCCTCATGACAAGCCCTTTTTTATCCCAGGGACAAAATGTATTATCGCTTGCCAAATGGTATGTCGGCAAGCTCGCCACAAGCTCAGAAATCGGTCTATCTGAAGATGCGAGATATTCCATTAGCTTAAAGAATGTTACGACTCCATCGTAAGCCGGCAGAAATTTTGGAAATATATA
Organism: Bacillota bacterium; assembly: GCA_023511485.1. Classification (NCBI taxonomy): domain Bacteria; kingdom Bacillati; phylum Bacillota; species Bacillota bacterium. Next base: position 48,101 of record JAIMBH010000011.1, read on the forward strand.
GCCCCCTCCTTGTGCGCCTACAAAAATCACATCGTCTCGAAGGGCTGCCTCCATCATCGCTCTCGCGCTTACCTTAGTTCTTAGAACATCTCTTCCAAAGCTTGCCGCTATGTCCTCAACTTGCGATGATGCTGTAAGCGGAACCGCAATCTTCCCTGCATCCTTTTCATGCTGGCATGTCAAATAAATGAATAAATGAAGAGCGTCATCGGGTGAAATCGACCGTCCGCGGTCGTCAATAAGCATGACTTTTTCACCCCCGCTGTCTATCATTATGCCAAAGTCTGCTTTAAAAGTTTCAACTATCCTTGATAGTTGCTGAACCGCGACGCCAAGCTGCTCAGGCGATAAAGTCGTTTTATATTCGCTTGTATAGGTGTTTAAACCCACCACATCGCAATTTAGCTTCTCGAGCAAATGCGGCATTAACAGAGTTGTGCTTCCATATGCATAGTCTACCACAACCTTGAATCGCCTCTGCCTAATCTTTTCAGCGTCAACGACACGCAATATCGAATCTCTGTATATCTCAATTGACCTCTGCGGAAATTTTGTCTCCCCAATTTCCGAAAAGAACACCCGTCTATAGTCCTGGCGATAGAAGTATTTCTCAATATCTCGCTGTGAGCCCTCTTTGATATCAATACCGTGTGAATCAAAGAAATGTATTTCCATTGATTGCTGATCAAACGGCGATGTCCTTATGTGCAATCCGCCGACTTCCTGCCCAGTCTGAATCAAAAACCTGTTCACCGATGATGGGGCAATCCTTAAATCGCTGCAGTCGACCCCGGTCGAGTTTAAGCCTGCAATCATAGCTCTCTTTATCATACGTGCGGCACGGCTGGCATCCTGGCTAACAACTACTGAGGAGCCCTTCTTTAATGTAGTGCCATATGCCATAGCCAGCTTCATGGCAAGCTCCACAGTTATATCGATATTTATCAGGCCGCTTACCCCTTTTGCACCAAAGAGGCTTCGCATGCCCCTGGATTCCCAAATCAAGTTAGTATTTACCACAGCACTCTCGTCGACTCTCTTGAACGGATAAATCTTTACATCATGGTTGATGACAGCACCCTCGCCAATTACAGAGTCGTCACCTACCACTACTCCCTCCTCAATGCGAACGCCATTTTTTATATCACAGTTCTTGCCTACAACTGCACCATGTATATGCGATTGAGAACCAAGATATGCATTGTCCCAGATAACACTCCTGTGCGTATGGGCCTTACTTTTCATGACCACGTTATTTCCAATTACCGAGTACTCGTCAAGCTCCGCACCCGGCTCTATCTTTGCATTTTGGCCGATTACCACAGGGCCCGATATATCTACGGAAAGGTCAACATCGGCACCATCGCCTATCCAAACATTTTCCCTCATACGGATACCGGGAGGCTGAATCTTCGCTTTCATATCCAGAATATCCCTGTGCGCCTGCATATATTGCTCAAAATTTCCAATATCGCACCAGTAGCCGTCCATAACGCAACCATATAACGGCGCACCCTTTGCCAAAAGCATTGGGAATAGGTCCTTACTAAAATCGAAAGGCTCTCCTTTTGGTATATATTTAAAGATCTCCGGCTCCAGCACGTAGATTCCGGTGTTCACGGTGTCACTAAAAACTTGACCCCAGGTAGGCTTCTCTAAGAACCTTTCGATCTGACCCGACTCCTCCGTGATAACAACTCCAAACTCTAAAGGATTTTCAACACTTTTAAGCGCTATTGTCACCATTGCGCCTTTCCTTTTGTGATAATCGATAAGATAGCTAAGGTCAAAATCTGTTAGCGCATCTCCACTTATAACAACAAAAGGCTCATTTAGAAAATCCTCTGCTTCCTTAACGCTTCCTGCCGTGCCAAGTGGAAAATCCTCTATGGAGTAGTTCAGGTTTACGCCCTGGTCAGCACCTTTACCAAAATAGTTCTTTATCAGCTGCGGAAGAAAGTGAAGTGTAGCGACAATATCAACAATCCCGTGCTCGCGAAGTAGTTCAAGGATATAATCCATGCAAGGCCTGTTCAGAATCGGAACCATTGGTTTTGGTTGGTTACTTGTTAAAGGCCTAAGCCGACTACCCTCACCACCAGCCATTACTACTGCCTTCATAACTACCTCCTGGTTATGATAATAAGCTATTGTACATATTCCATTATCCAAGCCTCTGTATTTCTGGGAATATTTGCTGCGGAAAGCTCTATAGTGCTGCCTTTGCGCTTAACAACATCCATCTCCTCTAGAAACGGTTCAGCTGTATCTATTTCAAAAGCGCAGTGTGCTGTCTTATAATGTATTGGTATAGCAATCTTTGGCTTTATAATTTTTACAACCCTAGCTGCTTCTTTACCATCTATTGTATAAACACCGCCAACAGGAATCATTAATACATCAACGCCCAGCAATGCACCAACTTGCTCATCTGTAATTGGTTGCCCAAAATCGCCCATATGCGCTAATGTTATGCCGCCTACGTTGTACTTAAATATGATATTCTCGCCTCTCTTTTTACCTCTTACTTCGTCATGGAAGGATGGAATTCCTTCTATAAGGATACCTTTAATATTAAATTTCCCTATGCTGTCTATAACCTCTGGAGAGCCGTTGATAGTCGAGATATTATTATGGTCGCGGTGATGGTGACTTATTGTTACTATGTCTGCCGAAATCTTAGGAGGGGTGTATCCTGTATATTCCTGGTACGGGTCAGTTATGATTCGAATCCCTCGATTATCTTCAATTAAAAACATGGAGTGCCCAAACCAGGTAATTTGCGCACTTTCGTTTGATTGGTTGCCCATAAAATCACCTGTCCTTTGCTGTATGATAAGTATTATGCGTGTTACAGGGTTATGTTTACAATTCTAACTCTATTGCCGCTAGATTTAATATACGTATCTAGGTATGCCTTATGGCAGCTATACCGACCTTCAGATAATTTAAGCCAGATTTAAGCGAGAGAGCTACCCCAACGTAAAACAATAAGACGCCTATCTTCGTTATCCAACCGAAGGTTTGACCTACATTAATCAGCAATATAAACGCGGATAACATCAATACAGCGGTAGCAAGCTTTCCTTCATAGGTAACCCTTATCCGTTTACCCAGGTTAGCTATATATACCCATCCTAAAACCATAACTAAATCTCTTCCTATTACAATAAGGATTGCCCAAAGCGGGACATGTGAACTTATTTTTATATAGAGGATTAAAAGAACGGAAGCAATAAATATCCGGTCAACAACCGGGTCGAAGATTTTTCCAAATTCCGTGACTTGATTCAGCTTCCGGGCAGCAATTCCATCAAGCCAATCGGTTAATGCAGCTATTCCGAACACCGGCGCTGCCAGCCAACTAATCCCTGCTGCACCTAATGCAACATAGGTAATGACGGGTATTAGCAGTAATCTTAATAGGGTTAATATGTTGGGTACATTTAGCATGAGATGTAGCTTACCTCTAAGCAGGTAATTAATTTTTAATAGCTTTATTATGCCTCTACCTGTGTCTTATCCTCGGCCCTCTTCTTCAAATCAGTCAGCATCTGTTTCATATTCTCTCGCAGCTTCTTTGCAAGCAGCGGGTGAATCAAAGGTGCGATCATCGGGATTCCAAACTCGAAGTAGATACTGAAGATAACTTTTGTCACCGACCCATGATTCTCAAGCTGCCAGAACCCTTTCATTATCTTGAGGTCACCCTCGATTTGCTCAAAATCAATCCGGTTTTCTGCTGGTTTAATAAAATCTTTCTCGATCCACCTAATTACACGCCCATCTACTTCGTTTATCCACTCCGATACTGTCCAGCCATCGCCCCTCTCAAGTATGTTTACTTCTTTTACGTCTTCCATAATCTCTGGATACTTCTCAAAATCCGTGATTATTGGAAAGAGTTTTGACGGATCTATGCTCATCTCGATGGTCTCTTCAACTAGTGGCATATTATTCCTCCTAAGCCTTAGATGAGATATACATTATAATAATGTTCTGGCTTGCTCCATTGCCCGCTTTAGGCTGCTAAGCATGAAATCAATCTGCTCATATGTAATAATAAGGGGCGGCTCCAATCGAACTACCTTTGGATTGTTTAGCATATGAAGCACAAGTATATATTCTTGCTCCAACTCGTAGATAGTGCTTCCTGCTAGCCCTTCATCAGCAAACTCAATGCCAATCAATAAGCCTTGCCCACGCACATCCTTTAATACATCTGGATAATCTTCTTTAAGCTTATAAAGTTTTGAGAGCATGTATTCGCCTTTTTCTGTGGCCTGTTTCGGCAAATCTTCTTCTAAAATGACGTTAATTGTAGCAATTGCTGCGGCGCAGGCAAGCGGATTACCTCCGAATGTCGATGTATGAAGAAGCGGATCAGCTACAAATGGAGCAAACGCTTTTGGAGTTGCTATAAAAGCTCCGATTGGCATAACGCCACCTCCAAGCGCTTTTGCAAGAGCCATTATATCAGGAGTAACGCCTTCATGCTCACAGGCAAACATCTTTCCGGTTCTGCCAAAACCGGTTTGTACCTCATCTAGAATTAATAAGACCCCTGTCTCATCGCAGAGTTGCCTTACCGCCCTTAAATAACCGCTAGGCGGTACATTGACTCCACCTTCGCCTTGAACCGGCTCAAGTATAACGGCTGCGGTATTATCGTTAATCGCAGCTCTTAACGAATTGATATCCCCAAACGGAACATGATCTACCTCTGGAATAAGCGGCTTAAAAGGCTCGCGATAGGCAGGTCTTCCTGTTGCGCTTAATGAGCCAAGCGATTTTCCGTGGAACGCGTTGTCCGCTGCGATAATCTGTGTCTTACCCGTAGCGGCTCTTGCAAGTTTTAAAGAGCCCTCAACTGCTTCAGTTCCGCTGTTACACAGGAACGTGTATGTCAGCTCACCCGGTGTTACTTTTGCCAATAATTCACATAGGTCTGCCATCGGTTTGTTCAATATTGTTCTCGCGCTTGTCTGAGCAATTCTTTTTATCTGGTCTTCAACAGCTTTAACTACTTTAGGATGGCAATATCCTAAATTGTAAACACCATGTCCACTTAGAAAATCAAGGTACTTGTGCCCATAAACATCGTACATATAGGCACCTTCTGTCTTAACTTCAAGCGTGGTGCCCAAGATTCTCATTAATTGTGCAAAACCAGGGTTGACATACCTTTCGTATTTATCAAGAGTTTCTTCTACCAATTTATCAGCTTCCTCTATTGATATCCCTTCGATATCTTCAATCATTTCTTTCAAGTCGCGCCCCCTTGGTATTTTTCCGTTTTTTAGGTTAGCTTTTGGTTTATGAATCCTGGCTTCTTTCCTTTATATTATATCTGATTTCTCGACAAAGAAGAAAAGCCTGCCTAATTTTAAGGCAGGCTTTTATTAATTTCTTTTGTCTAACTACACTACTGCATATCGATGTAGTTGCAAGGACATTCTTCTGCACATTTCTTGCAGCCTACGCAGGCATCGAGGTTCATCTTGTAGCGCGGCCCGAATTCATTCTTTTCGGGCAACTTCTTGAACACACTGTACGTGCAGAAGTTATAGCAATTTCCGCAATCGAAGCACATACCACAGCTTAGGCACCTCTCGGTTTCAGCATTGGCAGCTTCCTGGGTAAGCGTAGATACAACCTCGTTGAAGTTGCTTATCCGGTCTGCAACTGCTATATGCGATTTCTCAGCCCGTGGCATATTCGTATAGTAACTCATTGCCATAGTTGAATATCTTACAACCGGTGGCAGATACTCCTTCGGCAGGTCCTCGCCCTTAATGTAGGCATCGATTGCTTTCGCTGCTTTATGGCCAAGGCCGATTGCCTCGGTTACCGTTCCAAGCTTGTTAGTGACGTCACCGCCTGCAAATACTGCCTCGTCATTTGTCTGGCCAAACGCACTCTGCGTTGTAATCCAGCCATTCTCATCAAAGCTCTCAAGACCTGTGAAGTCCGGACCTTGCCCTATAGCCGGAATAACCATATCCGCTTCTATAACGAACTCGGAGCCTTCGACCGGAACTGGCCGGCGGCGCCCGCTTGCATCCGGCTCACCAAGCTCCATCCTTATGCACTTCAACCCGGTTACTTTATCACCATCGCGAATTACTTCTACTGGAGCAGCAAGGAACTCAATATGAATGCCTTCATCCTCAGTGTCCTTGATTTCCTCATCAAGTGCAGGCATTTCCTCTTTGGTCCTACGGTATACAATCTGCGGAGTAGCTCCTAACCTAAGGGATACCCTTGCAGCGTCAACCGCGCTGTTGCCACCGCCGATTACAAGAACTTTTTTACCTGAGAGATCGATACTCTCGCCTGCGTTAATTTTATGCAGGAATTCTACGGCGTTCATAACGCCTTCGCCTTCCTCGCCAGGTATGCCAAGGTTCCATCCTACATGCGCACCGATACCAAGGAATACAGCTTTATATTCTTTCTTTAGATCATCTAAGGATACATCCTTGCCGATCTTTGTGTTGTACTTAATCTCAACGCCAAGTTCTTGAATCTTTGCGATTTCGGCATCAAGAATATCGTCTGGCAGCCTGTATGTTGGAATACCATACCTCAACATACCACCAGCTTTATCGAATGCCTCGAAGATAGTTACAGCGTAACCCCTTCTTGCAAGTTGATACGCGCAGGAGAGTCCTGCCGGACCGGAACCTACAACCGCTACCTTCTCTGAACGCGACTCATCTGTTATCTTTTCAAACTTTAGATTGTTTTGAATACCGTAATCGCCAAGGAATCTCTCTATCTGGTTTATTGAAACGGCCTCATCTTTTTCTTTCCTATTGCATTCGCTCTCGCAGAAATGCGGACAAACTCGCCCTAAGGTAGCCGGCATCGGGTTTGTATCGGTTAATATCCTCCATGCCTGCTCATATGACTGCTCGTAGCTTCTACCGAAATATTCGGTCTGGGCGATCGACGTTAAAAACGATCTTATCGCATTGCTGCTCGGGCAGGCATTCTTACAAGGCGGAGTTTTTTCGTTGTATTGCGGACGCAAATATGCATCTTCGCCCTGACGGCTATAGCTAACTGCACCAATCGGCCGCTTTCTCGTTTTAAGTACTACCGCCATATTTCCCTCCTTTTTTACCTCAGGCGATACCACACCTCACCCAAGGCTTGGTTCAAAATCATTGACCTATTGCCAGTGTGTGTTCGCCTAAGCGAGCTATTTATTGATTTGCAGAGCCTTCTACGCGCGGAAGCTCTATTGAACTTCCGCCATAGTAGCCATATACACACCGGCCGGAGTCAATAAGCATCTTTATAGCATCCTTGCAATCCTGCTTGGACACCTTGTCCCCGTATTTTGATGTCATTGCTTTTGTCAGGTCAGTTGATTTTAATTTCTTCTGCCCCGCACTTTCGGCAACTAGCTGATACATTTCATCAGCAATTTGCTCAATTGAAATTTCTCCAGCCATGTTAAATTCCTCCTAATACCTATTCTGTAGCGACCTCTTGTAGGTCGTACCGGCGTGCCTGAAGTCATCGAGATGGTACTTGGTAAACTCAATACCAGTAAGATCGAAGAACTTCGGCCACCCTATCCTGTGTATCCACTCGCCAACACGCTCATATGGTTTTGCGTTCTTGGCATATACTTCAACAATATTCTTTACTGCTTCCGTAGCCTCAGGCCATCTCGGTGGATTATTCGGCAGGTAATGAACTGCCAACTTGGTAAACATTGGCTCTGTCCTCGCGTTAGAGATTTTTCCTCCAACCCAGATCGATACACCGTCATTTAATGCATCTGCAATTGGCATTGCCGGGCACACTGTGTAGCAGTTGCCGCAGTACATGCACTTATCTTCATCAACCTTAACCGTTGCCCTTCCCTCGATTGAGGTTGGCCTTATTGCGTTGTTCGGGCATGACGCAACAGTTGTCGGAATCTCGCAGAGATTCGGAAGCGATTCATGATCAATCCTCGGAGGCGTCCTGTGAACACCAAGGATTGCAATATCAGATGCGTGAACAGCGCCACACATGTTAAGGCAGCATGCCACCGCAAGTCTTACCTTGTGCGGAAGCTTCATTGATGTAAAGTAATCTGACAGTTCATCCATAACAACCTTAACCAAACCAGATGCATCGGTTGCTGATGAATGGCAGTGCACCCAGCCCTGAGTATGAACAATGTTTGATATCGATTTGCCAGTCCCACCTACTAGAGTGAACTCACTTAGCTCATTAATTAACGGATCAATGTTGTCCTTGTTGGCTAACAGGAACTCAACATTGTTTCGACTGGTAAACCTCAGGTAACCATCAGCATACTTTGATGCTAATGCCGTTAGCTTCCTCGCAAAGTTAGTTGAAATCAACCTTGGGGAAGCGGCGCGCACTGTATATATCACATCGCCAGATTCCGCAGTATGAGCAAGCACGCCTGGTTTCAATATCTCATGATATTTCCACTGGCCATAATTTTTCTTGATAATTGGATGCAAGAACTGCTCATAATGCGGTGGGCCTATATCCGTTCTTCTTTCTGTCGTTGTCGACATTTATTTTACCTCCCATTTCATAAAATATTAATGCTTATCTAAATCCCGTAGACTTAGCTAGCGTTCAATTAACCACCTGCATGCTTTCATATAAGTCTACTCTTCTTCGTAATACTCCTCGTAGAAGATGTATGGATTATCCCTCGGCTCTTTGATCATCTGCGGTATTGGCTCCAGACCGATACCCTCTATGAAGTTCGCTAGGCCAACACGCTCAACACACTCACCGATTCTCTCTCTGTTTTTGCCGTGTTCATCCCAGAACTCCCATATTCTTTCGATAAGGTCGTGCAATTCCTCAAAGTCGTCCATTTTCATGAATGGAACCATGACCGAACCGAAGAGAGCACCCTCAACAATAGGAGCCTTTGCACCAAGAACGATAGCTGCACCACGTTCTTTTCCTACTTTAAGAGCCTTTGGTAGCGTGTTAATGCAGTGCATGCACTTCACACAGTCGCTATTGTCAATTTTGATCTCCTTGCCCTCAACACTTATGCATTTTGTTGGGCATTTATCAACTACAGCACCCTGAATATCCATACCTGAGTCAACGTACTCTGCAAACGCAGCCTGATCTACTTGGATATCGTCTTTCCAGATTCCGATAATACCCAAATCTGACCTTGCTATAGCAGCCGTACAGTCGTTTGGGCAACCAGACATTTTAATCTTAAACTTATAGTTAAACATTGGCCTGTGAAGCTCGTCTTGATACTTATGGGTTAAATCATATGTTAGAGCCAAAGTATCATAACAAGCATTTTGACACCTTGCGGGGCCTACGCAGCAGCTCGGTGTCCTAAGGTCAGAACCAGAACCGCCCAGATCCCAATCCTTTGCTGTTAGAGCCCTGAAAGTAGGTTCGAGCTCGTCAGTAACTGTTCCAAGAAACACAAGGTCACCGGTTGATCCGTGCATGTTAAGAAGTCCTGATCCATGCTCATCCCATATATCAAGTAGCTCGTTTAGAGCATCAGCGGTGTAGAACCAACCCGACGGCTGGTTAACACGGACGGTATGGAAGTGCGATACCCCAGGAAATTCATCAGGTAGAGCCGAGTATCTTCCAATAACACCTCCACCATAACCCATTACTCCGACCAGGCCACCATGTTTCCAGTAGCCTCTCTTGTCGGTATAGGACTTTTCAAGCTGCCTTAGCAAGTCCTTGACCATGGGTTTTTTGTCGGCCATAGTCTTCAGATCTTTTACGAAGCTTGGCCATGCTCCCTTTTCCAACTCATCTAAGAGTGGAGTCTTTAGGTCCGACATTTACTTAGCCTCCTTTTCTTTGTTGCGCAAATTAACTTGCTTATCGGTTAACTTATACATACCTATCTCTATCTAATAGGCTTATCTACTACCAACTAATTCTGCTTCGACGATTTCATCAAGTTCGGTTACCTTTGGCTTACCCTCCGATACATACCTACCCTCAACCGGTAGCAAAGGTAGCATCCTCAAACCTAAGATATAGACGAATGCCACGAATGCAAAAATGCCTATTAGCTGCATCCATTCATAACCGGATGGTAGATAATTCCATATCTTACCATCGCCAAATGCACTACTTATCTGATAACCGGGTAAAATACTGATCGGCAGCATCTGACCTGGCAGGATGATAAGCATTCTTTCGCATAGCACTCCAAATACGTGAAGCCCGCCTGCAGTTAGAATCCACTTAAGATTATCTTTTGTGCGCTTATATAGCAGTAAGAAGACCGGTACTATACCGCCTATAGTTATGAGGCCACCCCAGAATGCCCATTGGAAGAACTGTCCTCCATGCTCACCGAATAATACGAAAAGCTCGCCTTCTCTGTGCTCAGGTACATACAGGTGCATCAGATGCTCAACGGCCATGAGATATATAACAACGATTATCAATCCAAGCATTACCTTGCTTAACTGCCTGAAGAAGCGGACATCTACCGATCTTCCGGTCAATTTAAATGTAAAATACAAAACATTCATGATCATACCGCTTCCTGATGACAGAGCAGCGACAACAAATGCTATTGGAACAACCGGCGTAAACAGCATCTCTCTCGCATTTGCGATAGCAAAAATAAATCCAGTACCTGTATGAACAAAAACAGCCGCTACTGTAGCCGCTATTGCAAGCCCTGTCATCGCCCTGTCGTGCTCCTTAAATTGCGCCCATAGATAAAAGATGCCTATGACCATATACGTCGTATAGAAGAACGCGTTTAGCGATAGCATCGATGTCGGGTTAATATTATTTGGATCAAACACTATAAAGAGCCTGTCCGGTCTACCCCAGTCAGTAATAAGCAGCAATAGCGCGGCCAGGATAAACAATACCGCTAAAAATCCTCCGACTCTTGATAGTACTTTATACTCTTTCTGGCCAAATACGGCAGATAGCGCCGATATAATAAACGATCCTGCACTCAAGCCAACGAAGAGTACAAAGACAACCTTTGGTCCTGCCCATGTTACTTGATGATTCAAACCGGTAAGATACGGGCCGCCTATAAACCTTATGTAAGAAGCTATAAGCCAGCCTAGCGTTAGGGCACCCAGGATTCCCATTACCCAGTAATATTTGGCTCCTTTAGCTTTTACCGGTGCGAAATAATACTTAGCCATATCCGCCTCACCTATAGTCCTTTGTAGAATACTCCAGGGCCTACGCGCTTCTCAGGCCTTAGAACTTTTACGTTTCCAGTAGCAATTATCTTCGCTACCTCACTATTTGGATCATTCATATTCCCAAAAGTAAGCGCTTCGTGCGGGCACTTCTCTACACATGCAGGTTTTTTGCCCTCATCGACTCTTTGTACGCAAAACGAACACTTTGTTGCAACGCCTACCATCATCGCAGGAACATTGGCGTTTGTTATGTTCTCATTCTTCCTGAAGATAATAGACCTAGCCTTATACGGGCATGCGTAAACACAGTACCTACATCCAATACACTTGTGCTCATCTACAAGAACAATCCCGTCTTTTCGCTTAAATGATGCTTTTGTTACGCACACCTCTACACAAGGTGGGTCATCGCAATGCTGGCACATGATCGGCAAATGCCTTTCCTGAGTGCCTTCTAGCTCCTGCTTTATATCCGCAACCCTTAGCCAATACGCATCATATCTCGGATCACCCCATGAAGGCACGTTGTTTTCCTCCCGGCAGGCTCTTTCGCATACTTTGCATCCCGTGCATTTATCGAGGTCTACCGCCATTGCCCATCTGGTCTTTGACTTCGACTCGCCTTTCGGGCTCTCTTCTTGCGCCGTGACCAAATATTGCGCGCCGGGAGCTATAATAGAGCTTAAAGCAAATGCTCCTCCAATTTTAAGAAATGTCCTTCTGTCCATTCCCATCGCTTGATCTTCTCCTTAATCTTCAAGCACATCCATTTGTCTTAAAGGAGTATTTCTACTCAGCTCCTACTTCTTTGAAGTCGGTGCAGAATGGCAACCGCCGGCTTCAACAAAGCAGGTAGGCTTCACGCCTGCATAATTATGGCACCGATCACAAAACTTTGACTTATCGGTGTGGCATGTAAAGCAGTTCTTAAGGCTGTGCTTCTTAGTCCTGATTCCGAGCCTTACAGCCCGCTCCCTCTCTTCCTTCAATATATTCATGTGGTTGGCACGCATATACGCGGTATCTTCCACACATTTCGTTGCATTTGTTGGAAGCTCAAGCTTTGGCTGTACGGCCCCTTGTAGTATCTGTCCGTTACCTATTGCAACCAAAAACGGCGACGCTAGAATAACGGCAAAAATTACAAATGCACCTATCGCTTTCATTTTCATTCCTTTGCTCCAAGTACTAAAGCCCTACCAACAAGCTGATGAATTCCACCAGCAGTTTCCATTGGAACTCCATACATCGGCATGATTTTTGTAAATTGCGCCTTGCAAATCGCGCATATTAAAGCCATGAAGTTCACACCATGTGTTTCCATTACAGAATGCAGCGCCTGCATTCTCGGCATAGCTCCTTTTGCCCGCAGGTCTACAATCTCATCGGTCAAAAGGCCGCCTCCACTGCCACAGCAGAATGTCTTCTCCCTTATAGTTTCCGCCGGCATATCGACATACTTGTTGACGACTTTTTTAATCAATTCCCTTGGAATATCGAACTGACCTCCGGGTTTGTCACCCATTCTAGTCGCACGCGCTACGTTGCACGAATCATGGAACGTTACCACGAATTCATCATTTGCAGATTTGTCGATTTCTAAAGCACCCTTGTCTATCAAGTCATTAGTGAATTCGCATATGTGCTGAGGCCTTGGATATTTAGGATTTAAGGTATCAAATGGACCTATCAGTGTATTCCAAAACTGGTAGGCAACCCTCCATGCATGACCGCATTCGCCCACAATCAGACGCTTTGGCCTTAGCTCATATATCGCATCTTTAATACGCGATGCAATCTTTTGCATCGCATTGTAGTTTCCGATAAACATGCCAAAGTTTCCAGCCTCAGAAGCTGTTGAGCTCAAGGTCCAGCTAATTCCGGCCTGATGGAATACTTTTGCATATCCCACCAGCGACTCTATATGTGGCGAGGCAAAGAAATCTGCCGATGGTGTAACAAGAAGAACCTCGGCATCCTCAACATCCATAGGAAGTTTAACCGGAATTCCTGTATCTTCTTCAATCTCCTCCTCGACGAATTCTATCGCATTCTGCAAAGCTGGTCCGCTCATTCCCAAGTTATTACCTATCTCATAGACCTTACCGATAATCTCGTTTACATACTTTTGCCCGAGCCCGATAGAATCCATGATTTCCCTTGCTGCCATCGATATCTCCGCAGTATCAATTCCATATGGACAATATAGCGAACACCTGCGGCATTGTGAGCACTGATGGAAATAGGTATACCATTCGGCTAGCAGCTCAAGGTCAAAATCAACGGCTCCTGCAACTTTTCCAAAGATCTTTCCTTCTCTCGTAAAGTACCTTCGGTAAACTTTTCTAAATAACTCCGCCCTTGCCACGGGCATATTTTTTGGATCTTTTGTTCCTAAGAAAAACTGGCACTTATCAGTACAAGCACCGCACCTTACACAAATATCCATATATACCTGAAGCGATTTGTACTTTTCAAGAAGCTCACCCATTCTACGAATGGCGGCTTCCTGCCAGTTATCAACCAGTTCACCAGGGAACCCCAGCTTCTCCTGTACTTCTGGCTTAGCAACGTGACATTTATAGTGAGACGCGGCACCCGTAACTATTTTTGGTGTCTTTATTTTGCCGGTTAGCTTTGGTACCGGTTCTCTCTCTTTTTTCTTAGGCGCAGAAGTAATTAATTGTTCTTTTGTTATATCTGCCATCTCACACTATCCTTTCACAGCCCATGGATTTACGTGCCTGACTTCCCTGGGTTCATCAACCTGTGTCCTTGTTGGGCTAAAGAATATTCCGCCTGCATGCATAAGTTTGCTAAACGGAAAATAGATAAGTAGCAGCATTACCAATGTAAAGTGCGTGATGAATATAATATCCATCGGCATCGCTGTAGGACTAAACGACACTATGCCCATTATATATTCCTTAACGCCAATTATATCGGTCCTTACATAATACTTTGTAAGGATACCGGTCGCCGCTATAAGCATCAAAAGAACTAATATGATGTAGTCCGTCAGCAATGATATATAAAACGTCCTATCCGTAATCAGTCTTAAAAGAAATAGGAATATAAGCGGTACAAAGAAAATAAAGCCCGCATAGGCCTCAAAAGTTGTGATCCAAGCCAGTGAAGCCGGAGCTGGGGTAAAGAAAAACCTTAAATGCTTTATCAAGACAAGAGCCAGGCCAAGATGCATTATGTACCCACCCAGCCAAATTATCCTGTTGCTGTAGAATAGACTTTTAAAGACACCTACCTCTTGAACCACTCTATAGACAGCACCAGCTCTTGTAGTTGGACCAGGCGTTAGAGTAATGTTTAGCGGTGAAGGTGTCTTTGCATATTTAATAATTCTCGAAAGGAATCCGACTAAAAATATGGCGATAGCCACATAAGCAAACGCAGTGTAGAACAATGATATCACGTTCATATCTCTTCCCTTTTTGTTCTTCAGAACACTATGTCCTACTGATATTGACTGATATTGACCAAAAGAATAGCCGCCTTTAGCAAAACTCCGGATTGCGCCGCTTGTTTTGCTGTTAAGTTCTTGGCAAGAGATGTCCTTGCTGTGCGCTTTACAACCTCTTGCTTGCTTCGAGATAAATTCTCCCTATTTAGCAGGTTGCATACCGACTCCTGCTAAAGGCGGTTTTCACGCTCTCACTCGCGGGGACCTGCATTCCTATATAGAGACCGACCACTTTAAAAATCTAAAGGTCGGTCTATCTATATATTAAGCATTCAAAACTAAGATCTGTTGCTTATACGCAGCCAGTCGGTTTTGGTAGTCCGGCGATCTTGCAAGCCTGAAGAGCTGGGCCAGCTGGATAAAGCTGATAGAGATAAGCGTTGTTGCCTTTCTCCGGACCAAACATCTTCTTCATTTCTTTGATCAAGATCTTGATCATTGGAGCGATTTTGTACTCTCTGTAGTAGTCTCTAAGGAAGTTGACTACCTCCCAGTGAGCCTCGGTCATCTCAATGCCCTCTTGCTGAGCGATGTAGTTAGCTACCTCTTCATTCCAGTCATCTAGATTTACCAGGTAGCCATCATCATCTGTCTCATACATCTTTCCATTAAACTCAAAGCCCATAAAGATACCTCCCTATTTTAGATGCTTTATTGTTACTTGATCACGGAGTGGTTTATATCCTCGCCCTTCAGGTAAGAAGTTTGTACCAAATGTTACGATGAGCTTAACAGTTATCCTACCTTTTGTCAAGTATATAGCGAATAAATTTTCAAGTTTTTGCTATATTAAATAGACTCACTAGCATTAGTTTTTGTATCACAAACTATGTCAAAAGCCATAACCTTTATCTTTAACATAAGCTATAAATTTTTCGGCCCAAATGGGAAAACCGGCACTATGCAGATGAGTATATGAAGCCAGCACATTTTTATATACAATGCCATCGTTTAAGCCATCCACGCCCTTGCCTCGCAGTACTCTGTATGCAAACCTCACGTCACTAAGATTTTTAACCTCTGAGTAATGAAACTCATGCCCTTTTACTTCTAAGTCAGACGTAAGCCAGCTGTCACCTGTCGTCTTAAGTCTTACGTATCCATGTCCTTTCGGCTTCTTATGCATAAATATATCACACGGTAGTCCACCAACCATTTCTCGTGTCTTGCCGTTCCACGATATACCTCTGGCTAGGTACATAAGACCGCCGCACTCTGCATAAACAGGCATACCGTCTCCAATAGCTTTCTTTATTTCTTCACGAATAGACGTATTCGACTCAAGTTCATCCATGAATACCTCTGGAAACCCGCCTCCAATATACAAGCCATTTATGGCTGGAAGCTGCTTATCTCTAAGAGGGCTGAACGGGATTAGTTCAGCCCCTGCCATCTCAAGCGCATCAATATTTTCCGGGTAATAGAATGTAAACGCTTGATCCATTGCTATACCAATTTTAACCGCGGGTTTTGGTTTTGGTTTTATTAAATCGAGCCCCTCTATAGAAGGCAATTCCGGAGCCGTTCTTGCAATCTGAATAAGTTTCTCCAGGTCGACATAGTTTTTTACCAACTCGGCTACTGAGTTTATAACCGCAACCGCTTTTTCATCTTCCCTGGCAGGCTTCAAGCCCAGATGCCTCTGGACAAGGCCTATTTCTGAGGAATTTGGTACTGCGCCTACCACTTCAACGTCACAATAGCGTTCAATTGCGGCCCTAAGTTTAGACTCGTGTCTTGAGCCTGAAACTTTATTTAGTATTATCCCCGCAATATATATATCCGGTTCAAAATTCTTAAAGCCCTGGATAAGCGGCGCAACACTTCGAGTCATATTGCTTGTATCCAGGATTAATATAACTGGAACCTTGAGGAGCCGCGCTAAATCGGCCGTACTTCCTCTACCATCGACCTCCATGCCGTCGTATAGACCCATATTGCCTTCTATAATACTTATATCTGCATCAGATGCGTTCATCAGAAAAGACATTCTGATGTTTTCTTCACCCATCATGAAGAAATCGAGATTTCGGCAATTCCTGCCCGTCGCTGTGGTATGCCACATTGGATCTATGTAATCCGGGCCTTTCTTAAAAGGCTGCACTTTAAAACCTGATTCCGCCAAAGCGGCACATAGCCCTATTGTCAAAGTGGTTTTACCTGAACTCCTATGCGGAGCAGAAATTACCACGCGTGGTAGAGTCAAAAATTTTCTCTCCTTTGTTTTAAATAGGCGGATAAGTAAATTGTTACTTATCCAACATAACACCTTCTATTATAAGAATATAAGCAACGGTATACTATAGTTTTGCAATAGACAATATCAAGCCGTCTTCCTATACTCTATTTATATTTTATTTTAGGGATGATTAATCGATTGGATGCCAACGCAATAACAATATCCGAATCAGAAAAACATACAAACAGTAGAGTTATAGCGCTGCTTACAGTTGCCCATATAATTAATGACTCGTATATGAGCCTATACCCGCCCCTTATCCCGCTTATGATGCCTGTTCTTGGTATGAACATTGCCGAGGCTGGCTTATTATCGACAATCTTTTCGGTAACATCATCTCTTTCACAGCTTGCATTTGGCCTGTTTACCGATCGCATTGGCAGCCGGTTCTTCATTTTTATGGGGCCATTCATCGCCGGTTCGTTTATGTCCTTAGTCGGAATCATCCATAATTATGCAATTCTTGCGCTTTGCATAGCGATTGCCGGGCTTGGAGTCGCCGCTTTCCACCCTCCATCATCTTCAATCGTAGGGACTGTACGAAAAGAGCGGCGGGGATCTACCATGTCGATTTTTGTTCTGGGGGGCAATATTGGCATATCAATCATGCCGCTTGTAGTCGTTCCCGTTGCGCTTGCTTTCGGTCTATCCTCAACGCTTTTCCTTGCGGTACCTGCAATAATCATATCAATAATATTATTTTTTACTGCGCCGCCAGTTAAAGCAAACAAGCGCGCTAGATCCGAGTCCTTCAGTACAAGCGTAAAGGCAAACCCGCTTGCCTTTACTAGCCTTCTCGGCACGGTTGCATTTCGCTCATTTGCTTTTTTTAGCCTTACAACTTATCTGCCAAAGCTTCTTCACGACCAGGGTTTCTCTCCTGTATCCGCCGGCGGTTACGTTTCTATTCTTATGCTATCCGGCGCTGTCGGAGGACTTATTGGCGGATTCCTTTCCGATAGGCTTGGTCGAAAACCTGTAATTGCAGGCTCTCTTTCCGCATCGGTTCCTTTCCTGTGGCTTTTTTTGGTCACAAGCGGTTTTGTAAAAGTATTGTTTCTGATTTTAGCCGGACTATGCCTTCTTGCTCCATTTTCCGTTACGGTAGTTGCAGCTCAAGAAATTTTCCCGAATAGTAAGGCGACAGCTTCAAGTATATCAATGGGCTTTGGATTGGGCCTTGGTGGAATTGGCATCGGTATAGTCGGCCATGTGGCATCCATATTTGGATTGCCTCAAGCTATTGGATTTGTAAGTATGCTTCCCATAATAGCGGCTGCTTTTGCTCTGGGGTTACCCGGGAAGTCTAAGATTAAAGCAAAAACTAAAGAAACAGGGGGCATAGTTGAATATGTCAGCGTTAACGATTAAGAAATTTCTTAGGGTTGCAACCCCCTCACTGGATAATAATGTCGGCGATGCCGAGCGGGTCAACATCGCTTTAGGCGAAAACTTTGATACCAAAAATATTATTTGGCCTTTGGACCTTCTTAGAGATATTGCAAGAATCTTAAGAACTAATGGCGGAGACATTACTGCTACTTTGTTCACAGACGGCGACACCATTAAAATTATCAACATCGAGTCGGGTAACACCGCAGATTCTCATTTCGGTATCGCTGTGGACATCGGGACAACCGTGGTGGCCGCCGAACTGGTCGATCTGCATAAAGGAAAATCATTGGCAGCCGCAGGCGATATTAACGGCCAGGTTGTTTACGGAGAAGACTTACTTACGCGCCTTCATTTTTCAAGCCAGGGTGGGCTTAGTAAACTACACCAAACCCTTCTTGATACTATTAACGGGTTAATCGCTAAAGTATGCGATATTGCCAATATCGATGTGAATCAAGTCTCGGCAATTTGTGCCGCCGGCAACACTTCAATGACCCACTTGCTGCTGGGACTTGACCCATCGCCAATCCGCCGAGAGCCCTATGCACCTGTCTTGGCGAAAGTACCCATGTTTGCTGCTAAAGATTTGGGATTAAATATCATGCCCAATGCTGCCGTTTACATTTTTCCAAGCGTAGGCAGTTTTCTTGGGGGGGATTTAGTTGCTGGGGCATTATCGGCCGGAATCGATGAGCGCGACGAAATATCACTTTTATTAGACATTGGAACCAACGGCGAGATGATACTCGGCAATAATGAATGGCTGCTTGCCGGAGCGGGAGCAGCAGGGCCTGCCCTTGAGGGAGGTGTGGCAGAGTGTGCAAAGCGCGCTGAGCCAGGAGCGATCGATCGTGTCAATATAGATAAAGCCACCCTTGAACCATCATATAGCGTGATTGGCGACATAGAGCCGACCGGCCTATGCGGTTCTGGGCTTATAGATGCCATCGCCGCCCTTTATAATGCCGGTTTGCTGGATACAACGGGGCATTTTATCCTTGAGAAAAACACCGATCGCTGGCAACTAATTAACAACAAGCCCGCTTATATAATAAGATATGCCGACAAAACGCGTGGAATTCCGCTTATTTACATATCTGAAAAAGATATACAAAATGTAATGCGTACCAAAGCAGCCATGGTAGCCGCTCTCACCATATTATTAGATAGTGTTGGTTTAGATATCAATTCAATCGATAGAGTATATACGGCAGGCTCGTTTGGAATTCACTTATCGATTGAATCATCAAAAGCAATCGGTCTCTATCCAAAGCTTCCTACCGAGCGATTTGTCCAACTTGGTAACGGGTCACTAAAAGGCGCCAAAGAGGTTCTTTTAAACGCAGGAAAGATAAACGACGCTAACAGGATAGCTGAGAAAATCACATACCTCGAACTCAACATCCACCCGGCATTTATGTCGATTTTTAGATCCGCAAAATATCTCGATGGAGGACATTAGCGCTTTCCTAAGCCTTAACCACCAACACGGAGCAAGGTGCGTTTGCTAAAGCCTGCTCTGCTACACTTCCCATGATTATTCTAGTCAGTCCTGTTCTTCCATGAGTGCCCATACATATGACATCAACCTTAAGTTCGTCGGCAATCCGGATTATTTCTTTATGCGGATCACCCTCCCTGATGAAGGCGTTGATTTTAACGTCCATTGATTCGGCAAGTTGCCTGACATGCTCTATATTAAGATGAGCGCGGTCTCCCATCTTTCCTAAATTTCCAGGCATCTCGGTATAGAAAGCATCTGTCGTATCGATTACAGACACAACGTTTAATTCTCCCCCGTGCTCCTGGGCTATCTCTAGCGCTCTTTGCGCAGCGACCTGGCTATAGTGCGATCCATCGGTTGCCAAAAGTATTTTTCTCCAACCAAGGCTGCTGCTTCTTTGCATTACAAGAACATCGATGGGGCTATGTCTTAGAACCTGTGCTGTAACACTCCCGATAAGGGCTCTCTCAATTCTTGGTAATTTCCGCCTGCCCATGACAATTAAATCACATGAACGGTTCTCGGCAACATCAATGATCGCCTTGTGCACTATTCCTTCTTCAAGAATGGTTTGCACTGAGTCTCCGTTTTCTTCTATGACAAGTTTTACAGAGTTTGTATAAACAGCTTTGCCTGGAGTCACCGATGCTTCTTTTGCGTTTCTTATTCGTGACGCTTCTGCTTCGCTATCGTTGGCATGTATCACTGTAACGGCAGTAGCCCTAAAACCCTCTACCTTTGCCATCCCCAATATCTGTTTGAGTGCGTTCTTGCTGGAATCAGACCCATCAAACGCAACAAGGATATTTTTGTACTTGCTCACTTTATCTGGCCTCCTTAAGGAGATTGAAAATACGAGCCAAAGCTAATCGACTCCCCTGCGACGTTATTCCTTCAACCGCTTATAAATAACAAAATAGGCTCATTCCTATAATAACCGGGAATGAGCCTATTTATAAACTTTCCTGTCGATATTTTTTAATACCCTCTAACTTGATTTAACAACCAGGACAGGGCACGGCGCATGTCCAATAACTCTTTCAGTTACGCTACCCATAAGCAGTCTCTTGAGCCCTGTGTGGCCATGACTTCCCATAACGATAACATCCGATTCTAGCTTCTTGGCGAGATCCAGAATTTTCTCGGGAGCGTCTCCGTCCCTGACGAATGATGTTGCGCTGATTTTCGCAACCTTCGCAGTGTTTTCTACAGTTTCGGCAATTTCCCTTGCCTTTTCTACCATCTTATCTACAAAATCTGGCGCTTCGCCGTATGCCTCTGGCGGCACGTCAACAACAGAGAGAATATCAAGTGTCCTTCCATACGTTTGAGCGAAGGTTATGGCTCTACTTGCAGCGACATCGCTGTACTTTGAGCCATCTACAGCAAGCAATATCTTACCCCATTTTATTACGCTCTTCTCCGGCATAACAAGCACATCGATCGGGCTGTAGCCTATAACCCTTGCAGTAACACTTCCCATAAGGACTCTTTCGATTCCCGTAAGACCCCTTCTGCCCATAACAATGAGATCGCAATCTCTCGATTGAGCTACATCGATTATGGCCTCATGGATATTTCCCTCTTCTAAGAAAGTGTAGATTTCAACGCCTTCTTGAGTTGCTATTTTTCTGGCTTCCTCCAGAACCTTTTCTCCCGGCTCTTTAAATGCTTCCCTAATGTTACGAACTCCTATAAGGTCTATATCTCCTTCATATGAAGGAATAACTGTTACGGCGGTTACACCGCAATGGTGATCTCGCGCAAATCGTATGCTCTGTCTAAGTGCGTTTTTGCTGGACTCCGAACCGTCGATGGCAACTAATAGTAAGATATTCCTCACCCTTTTCATGGCAATTAATCTACCCATAGTAGTCATATTCATAATAACCAGCTTCCTTTTTCATATAGCTATCAGCCATCAGCTTTTAGCTATCGGCTTTTGATTCTTCCTACGGCTTAAGCTAGACGCTGGTCGCTGACAGCTGACTGCTTGATTATTAGTTGATTATTAGTTAACGGCCTTCTCTAGACCCCTAACAGGTTCTGGTTTTACTGCCGGCTTATGTCGCATCGCTTTTATCATGCTGCCCAAGATAATCGTTGCACCAAGTGCAAGGGCAAATGCCATTATGTAGAAGCTTATGCTGCTAAGGGTAGGCACTAAATCTTTTGATATGCTGGTTAAGCCAAGCTGGTTGGTATACTTTGGAATAGCAAATCCCCTACTAAAGGCAACTATTAACATAATTGTACCCATTACGACCTTTATCATATAGTCCTTTACATAAGTGGTACCCAAAGCACCCAGTTGTACACCAAAAAGCGATCCGGCAAGAATTAATAGGACCAGCCTGATATCTATATTGCCTACCAACGCCCATTCCGTCGAGCCGACAAAACCCATTACAAATGCGATAACTAGCTCTGTTGCGGACGCTACCAGACTTGATGCACCAATTACATACATCATTCCCGGTACGCCAATAAACCCTCCAACCGCAATCGTTGCTGCAAGAAGACCGGTTGCAAGACCAACTGGTACAGTTATCCACATAGATATCTTAAGGTTTGCAGTTTTGAAGTGCATCATTGGAGGGATGTTTAGTTTTTGCAGAGCTAGAGCCAACCGAGGTTGTGGAGCTGGTCCAGTTTGTTTTTTTGTTTTCCAGGCGTCGTAGAAAACATAGCTGCCTACTGTTATAAGTATGACAAGAAAAGCAAAGCTAACATATAGATTTGAGCCTGCTTCTCCCCACATATGTTGTATGTATTTTTGAATCTTAATACCGAGTTCTACGCCAACTGATGCTGAAATACCTAAAGTCAATCCCAGCTTTAGATCGACCTGTCCATACTTGTGACGCTTAATTGCACCGACTAAAGCTTTTGGGAACTTGTGGCACATGTTGCTCGCGACTGCGACAAGTCCAGGTACGCCAAGACTCATCATTGCAGGAGTTAAAACAAAAGCGCCTCCCGAGCCGATAAAGCCACTTACCAATCCACCTATAAAACCAACAATAAACAAGAACACCGCATTAAAAATAGTAAGTTCAATGAACTTATTCCCCTTGAACGCTGTAACTGCCTCACCGGTAGCTAATGCCGGTGCTGATAACAGCAGAAGCATTAATATTGCTAATAGCGCAGGGATGATAATTTTCCGTCGTGACATAGATCACCCTTCTTTCACTATTTACTTAACAGAATTGGTTGAGCAAACGATTTAATTAATCGCTAATGTGAACTTTCTTACTTGGCATCTGCTCATCCTCTTGCGCAAGGCCTAAATGCCTTTCCATGCCCTTTATGAAATTTTAAAAGATCAGTTCGCTATTTCTTCTTTGCAACGAGCCCAAATGAGGCCATTAGGCTGTCCGCAAAATTCCCGTGAACAAACGAGAATATAAAAACAGTGATTAGCGGTAAAACCGCATATGCTCCACCTTTCGCCCATGTCTCCCTTACGAAATTCTCATTCGCAAATACAGCCACATACAACGCTATAGATGCAATTCCAAAAAGTAATGCCTTTGCAATGGGCTTCTTACCGCTTTTGGCGTTTGCCATACTTCCAACCTCCTTTCCTACTGTATTAGTATCATCACTCTCCTTTACTTAGGGCTTAAATTCCTAGAATTTACTAATCTATTTGGCTAGTGTAATTGCGGTATTGCATGAAGGCGTTTGTCAAAGAATTCTTCCTTCAGCGTACTGGCCTAATTTCATATTAGCACTATGGGTAATTTCGTCAATGGTTTACGTAATTACCCATCTATTGGAAACAAGTTTAACTCCTAATTTTGTACTAAGTTATGCTCTATTATGGTAATAGCTATACCACCACCACTACTTATCGTTATACCCCAATACCTGCCGAGGCATAACGCGGACCATAATAAAAATTTTGCTACGCATTATTCTTGATAAGTTTTTAGCAATCGCCCCGATGTGGTTTTCTACTGTACGTGCTCAAATACATGTAGGGCAAAATCAACAATCTCAGGAAGGAGGGAGTATTAGATTTGAGTAAAAGAGTAGTAGTTGTTTTTGTAACCGCCTTCATTTTAGTTTTATTAATTGCAAGCGCCGTCGTGGCAGCTTCAGGGCCAATCGACAGCCCTGTTCAAGGAACACCCTGGTGGGTCTGGCCCTTGGCATTGTTTGTGCTTACTTTTGTTATGGGAATTGTAGCAATCCCCGCAGGTGTAGGAGGCGGGGTTCTTTTTGTACCCATCGTAAGCAGCTTTTTTCCGTTTCACCTGGACTTTGTTAGAGGTGCAGGCTTAATGATCGCCCTCTCGGGTTCGCTTGCAGCCGGACCGGGTCTTCTCAAGAAGGGACTCGCAGACCTTAGATTGGCAATGCCCGTCGCCCTTATAGCATCTATATTTTCAATTGTGGGTGCGGCGGTAGGTCTTGCACTGCCACAAAGGATCGTACAGCTTGGCCTTGGAGGAGTCATCCTGGCTATCGTTGTAGTTATGATTTTGGCTAAAAAATCTGAGTACCCGGCGGTTAAAACGCCAGATTCGCTCTCGACAGCCCTAAGGATCACCGGTATTTACCATGAGGATTCGACTAAGCAGGATATCGACTGGAAGATTCACCGCACCCCCGTCGGATTAGCATTATTTGCTCTAATTGGATTTATGGCCGGAATGTTTGGCCTTGGTGCTGGCTGGGCAAATGTTCCTGTTTTAAATCTGGTAATGGGTGCACCGCTTAAACTATCAGTGGCAACTAGCAGTTTTTTACTATCAATAACCGATACTTCTGCAGCATGGGTCTATATAAACAAAGGAGCAATATTGCCACTTGTTGTAGCCCCTTCGATTATCGGTATGATGATTGGGGCTTTTGTCGGAGCCAAACTTTTAGCAAAAGCGAAACCTTCAGCAATTAGATATGCAGTCATAGCAATGTTGTTTTTATCAGGATTAAGGGCTTTCCTTAAAGGCTTTGGCATATAAGAGCCTGTCAATATGATATGCACGCATAGCGAAAATTTAATATCGCTTGGTGCAGAATAAGAATTCAGCAGATAGGAGGTTGTATGGCTGTTTCACCAAGTAAAGCAAAAAATTTGTCTGATAAAACAGTGTCCCAAGTAGAAGCGAAGACATTATCATCTAAAGGCCGTACGCCCGGAGCTACCGAGGAGCAGATGATTTATGCCAGCATTCTTGGAAACGGGCGCAAAATTGGCTTAGCGGGGATAATAGTTGCTTTTATAGTTTATCTTTCAGGGATTGTTGCTCCCAAAATGCCACTTTCTGATGTTCCAAAATACTGGCAACTTCCATCAGGCGAGTTTATGAAGACTGTGGGGCTTCATCCAGGATGGTCATGGGTTGGAATGTATCATTATGGAGATATGCTTAATTTCTTTGGAGTTGCAATCCTTGGGCTGATAAGTATTGTTTGTTATCTAGCGATAATACCAAAACTATTACGCAAAAAAGATATAACTTATACGACTATAGCCCTTTTAGAGGTTATCGTGCTTTTATTTGCAGCTTCCGGCATTGTTCATATAGGAGAATAATTGAGTAGAATATCTAGGTATGCGCTTGGCTGCCTATAAGACCAACAATAAACAAGAACACCGCAATTAGTATTGTTTATCAGGTTTTTTGGGTACCGCCTACGCATAACCAGATACTATTGCGCTGTGGAGCTGTGCCAGCTTGTTTGAAAAGCATAGGCAGCCAAGACACGTAAGACATTCAAGAATGCCCCAGGCGCTAGGTAAACCTAGCACCAATTTCAAGTTGGACTTTATTACTACCGCCTGAAACGAAATTAAATAATCGCCTGTGCCAGCACAAAACGCATGCATATACATGTATAAACCCAATGGTTTATACCAATGGTATCGTTCTGCATGGTGCGGTAGGAGCATGGTGCAGCATAACGTTTAACTCACATCACTATTTTGCATGAAGAGATATCTTAACCAGAGGATATCTTAACCAGAGATATCTTGGGCAAGCACTAGAAGCGATGCGTATGCTTAAAATCACAAGCACGGTAGTAGGCGTCCAAACAAAAAATAAGAGGAAGGATGATCAATGACGCGCAGAATAACAGTACTCTCTACCTTGTTTACCGCCTTCATATTTTTAATGGTTTTAGCACAACCTGTGTTTGCCTCAAGCAACAGCTCAGCGGCAAACTCATCAACGACAGTGTGGTGGATTTGGCCTTTACTACTATTTGTCGTTACTCTTGCTATGGGTATAGTCGCCGTACTCGGAGGAGTTGGCGGTGGGGTTCTTTTCACGCCCATAGTAGGTAGCTTCTTCCCATTTGGCATGGATTTTGTTCGTGCTGCCGGCTTATTGGTGGCTTTATCCGGTGCGCTTGCAGCCGGGCCGGGTTTGCTTAAGAAAGGACTTGCCGATCTTCGTCTGGCTATACCGGTTGCTTTAATAGCATCTGCGGGCTCTATTGGCGGCGCCATGCTGGGGCTCTGGGTCTCAAAACTACCCGGCGGCAAAGACATTATACAGGTCAGCCTAGGCGTCGTAATCTTAGCCATCGTTCTTATAATGTTAATGGCTAAGAAGTCGGAGTTTCCTGAAGTTAAAAAGGCCGATAAACTATCAACAGCCCTTAAGATTACCGGTGTTTATCATGAGCCTACAACCAATCAAAGCATCGATTGGAAAATTCATAGGACCCCAACGGGGCTTTTCACTTTTATCTTTATAGGTTTACTTGCCGGAATGTTTGGCCTCGGAGCCGGATGGGCAAATGTACCGGTTCTTAACCTCTTGATGGGTGCTCCGCTAAAGATATCGGTCGCAACCAGTAAATTTTTGCTTTCCATAACCGATACTTCTGCAGCATGGGTCTATATTAATAGTGGAGCCGCAATACCAATGATTATTGTCCCATCGATAATAGGGATCATGTTAGGCTCATTTATCGGAGTTAAGCTGCTCACTAAAACCAAACCAAACATAATCAAAATCATCGTCATATTTATTCTTATCGTTTCAGGCTCAACTTCTATACTTAAGGGCCTACACATTATGAAATAAGGGGTCAGTATTTTCGATTAACTGATACATTTTGCCAGGAGGTGTTAATATGGCTAAGACGACAGAGGTTAGTAAGCAAGAAAGCGTAGCTTTAGGCGCGCCTGAAAAAGTTTCAGTTAGCGCTACTGAAGAGCAGCTTTTATATTCAAAAATCCTGGATATTTGCATGAAAATAGGTCTTGTCGGCATTGTCTTGTCTTTCATTATTTATGCTTCAGGTATACTGCCTCCGAAAATATCAATCGATGAAGTTATAAGCAAGTGGAGCGATGCTAAGACATATAATACAATGCTTTCTGAGAACGGCATCCACCACGGCTGGAGCTGGACGCAATTCTATGCACACGGAGATTTTCTAAACCTTTTCCCGATCGCATTTTTGGCCGGTATAACTATTCTCTGCTATTTAGCAATCGTGCCGGTTCTTTTTAAGAAAAAGGATGCAGTTTATGCGGTTCTAGCTATTGTGGAGGTGCTTATCCTTCTAGGTGCCGCCTCAGGTCTTATTGCAGCAGGACACTAACATAATTGTTTAATCTCTTAACAAGCTATGGGGCAATCTTTTTGGATTGCCCCATCTTACGTTTTTAAGACAGTCGATATGCTGGCCTTTCCTTATCTATAACCAGTAAACTTATTTGCTACTTACTTGACAAATAACTGTATTAATGCTAAGCTTTATGGAACATTTGTTACAATCCGAATGTTCTTGCTTCTTGAATTGGCTTTGAGAGCTTGCCATTTCAAATTATCATTATTTTGAAAATTATTATGCGGGACAGACCTTGAACGTATATATTCGTTTCAGCTTAAAATTCAAAAGGCAACTTAAGGAGGTATTATGTCAAAATTAGTTCCCCCTCATGGCGGTGGCGAGTTAAAGCCGCTACTACTCGAAGGCGATGAGCTAAAAGAAGCATGGGAAAAGGCGCAAACTCTTGAGAAGGTCATGATGACTTCTCGCGAAACCGGAGACCTTATTATGATGGGTATCGGTGCCTTCACCCCACTCGAAGGTTTCATGACCAAAGCTGACTGGAAAGGTGTTTGCGATGAGTACAAGATGGAAAATGGTATCTTCTGGCCTATCCCAATCACCCTTTCCACCTCAAAAGAGCAAGCTAAAAATTTAAAAGAGGGTCAAGAAGTTGCGTTAGTCGACACTGAAACCGGCGAACTTATGGGCAGCATGGAGATCACCGAGAAATACGAGATAGACAAAGTCTATGAGTGCAAGCAGGTGTTTAGAACTGACGATATCGATGGTCACCCAGGTGTGCAGAAGGTTATGGCACAGGGTGATGTAAACCTAGCAGGTAAAGTCAAAGTCTTTAGCGAGAGCTACTTCCCAGAGATGTTTAAAGGCGTTTACATGCGCCCAGCTGAAACAAGAAAAGCTTTCGAGGAGAGGGGCTGGAGCACAGTCGCTGCGTTGCAGCTCAGAAACCCAATGCACCGCTCACACGAATTTCTAGCAAAAATCGCAATTGAGGTAACCGACGGTGTCCTGATCCACCAGCTGGTTGGTAAGCTAAAACCGGGTGATATTCCGGCTGAGGTTCGCGTAAAAGCTATCGACAAGCTTGTCGAACTTTACTTTGTACCAAACACCGTTATTCAGGCAGGATACCCGGCGGAGATGCGTTATGCAGGACCGCGTGAGGCACTCCTTCATGCAACCTTCCGCCAGAACTACGGCTGCAGCCATCTTATTGTTGGCCGTGACCACGCCGGTGTTGGTGAATACTATGGGCCATTTGATGCTCAGCATATTTTTGACGAGATCCCGAAGGATGCCCTTATCACAAAACCACTCAAGATTGACTGGACCTTCTATTGCCACAAGTGCGATGGTATGGCTTCAATGAGAACCTGTCCGCACGGCAAAGAAGATAGGCTACTTCTCAGCGGAACCAAGCTTAGGAAGATGCTCTCTGAGGGCGAAGAGGTACCGGATCACTTCAGCCGCCCAGAAGTTCTCGAGATTCTAAGAGAGTACTATTCAAGCCTTACAGAGAAGGTAGAAGTTAAATTGCACAAATACGCAGAGGGCGAGAAATAATATAGTAGAATTCAGAGGCCATAGAGATAGGTCCCGGGTAAGAGATACATGGCTCAGCTTATAAGCTGAGCCATGCCTTTTCTATATTATGCTCATCGAAGAACGCTGCCTTTACACAGGAATTGTAACCCTGACTTCCGCAATGCAGCACCCTAATTCTGGCATGGCATTACCTTTTCTATGTGGTCTCAGCACCCTTTAAATGTCATCCCGAGCGAAGCCGAGGGATCTAAATAATATATTCATAATTCTTAAGAGACTAACAGGGCTTAGCACCACCAGTAGCGAATAATCATCCCTGACTTCCGCATTGGGACACCCAAGGCCTAGTTTTTATAAACAACCTTCTGATTTGTCAACTCACCCATCTCTGT
>JAIMBH010000012.1 GCA_023511485.1 Bacillota bacterium
ATTTAAAGAGAACTCCTTGCAGCACCCAAATTGTAAGGCTGTATGCCGCTTGACCAGTAGTTATTAGATGCTAAAATGAGGGATGCGGAAGTCAAGATTAAGCTGAGCCATGCCTTTTCTATATTATGCTCATCGAAGAACGCTGCCTTTACACAGGAATTGTAACTGTTATTACCGTTCCTTCACCCGGTCTAGATTGTATTTCAAATGTACCGCCTGCAAGTTTTGCCCTGGTCTGCATGCCATCTATCCCAAGTTTGCCGCGGCGTGACAAGTCCCCAATAGTTGACGGTAGCTCAAATCCCTTTCCATCATCAACTATCTCAACCCTTGTTTCTTTGTCTTTAAATTCCATAATAACCTTAGCGTTTTTCGCTTCAGCATGTCTTGCAATATTTCGTAAGGCCTCTTGCACAATTCTAAAAAGCGTTATCTCAATCTCTTGAGAAAATCGTTTCTCTTTACCGGAAACTATTAGCGTTGTTTTTACGCCATCCTCTGTCTCAAGCATCTCAACTAACCACTCCACGGCTGGTAGAAGACCTAAGTTATCAAGAACCGAAGGCCTTAAATCGCGGCTGAGCTGCCGTATCTCCTGTAGGGTACTTTTAATCTGACCATGTAGCTTCCACAAAAATTCCTGTTTCTCTTTTGGTAGTTGGGTATTATCCTCGTTAAATTTTTCTAACTGCCTGAGCATAGCAATTAAATTTTGCGCTGTTGAATCATGAAGGTCTCGAGATATCCGTTGCCTCTCATCCTCATGTCCTTTTGTTATTTGCTGAAGATAAAAAGCCTGGTTCTCCTGCATCCGTACTTCTTCTGTTATGTCCCTTCCTATAAACTGGATACCTTCAGGACCGCCATCCCTGGTAATTAAATTTGCTGTCAGCATCACGAAAGCTTCGGTTCCGTCTTTCTTAATTATTTTTCGCCTGTATGGTTCCTCGCCTTCTTGTCCTCTTAAAATTGCTTCACGCCTTTCATTGCTTAGGACCGGCTTCTCGGGCAGAAAGAATCGGCCGCTATCCATTCCAATCAGTTCTTTAAGTTCGCAGCCGAATAGATCGGCTGCTGCCTGATTTGCAGCAGTAATTTTACCCGATAGGTCCTGCACCCAAATTGCATCATGTGCATTTTCAAAAAGCTGGCGGTATCTTTTCTCCGATACCTTAAGTTGATCTGCAGCGATTTGTCTTTCTCTATAAAGAACCGAATTATTTATGGCAATTCCAATTAAATTTCCAAGCGCGGATAACAACTCAATTTCGGGATCTCTGAACACACGTTCTTCTCTTGAGGCTACGCAGATTGTTCCAATAGTTTCCCCTCGTGCTGCCAGCGGCACACATAGTTTTGATATTAAACTTTCTTCCTGTACCCGTGCAGCATTAAACTTAGGATCATGTACAACGTCATCTGTTACAATCGGATCGCCTGTAGACGCAACTTTTCCGCACAAGCCCTCGCCTATCCTTATGCGACCAAGGATGTCCGAAGCTTCTTTACTGATGCCCTTGTACGCCACAAGCTTTAAAAATTGCTCACCGTGATCAATAGTGTGTATCATTACGACTTCAACATCGATAACTTCCCTTACCATATGTATGGCAGCTTTCATAACCTGCTCAATGTTCAGGGACTGGCTCAGCATCATTGAAAACGAATTGATAACCGAGAGTTGACGTTCCTGCTCAAGGGTTAGCTGGACGGTGGTATGAAGTTCGCGCTCGGTAGATTCGAGTCTCTCTTTGGTTTCCTCAAGCTGTTTTTCCTGTTGCTTATAATGATCTAAGCCAAGAGGCGCTAGGCTTCCGAGTGCTACAATTATTGCTGTCTCCCAAAGAGACGTTATGGGATATTCAGATATGAATATAGCACGCGGCAACATTGCTATTGCTGCAAATACAAGCGTTATTTTGCCACCCCTCGATCCGAAAGCAAAGCTGCTCAGGATTACGGGCACGAGATAAAGTATCCGATCGATGGTATGGCGAGTCAGACCTAAAGGTAAATCGGGTCCAGCAAAAATTCTAAAACTTGTTAGGTTATCATAGTGATGCAGGGTTATCAGTATGAAAATGCTAAGTATCGACCAGAATTGAGGGTTAGTAAATAGATAGGTCGGCTGCGAATCCGGCCCCTTGCCATGTTCTCTCTGGACCATTTCTGCTTCCATAGCCTGCCGCTTTGCTATTCTAAACCAACCCAGCCTTTCTTGAGAGCAAGAATTACAGCTTCGGTTCGCGACCCAACATCTAGCTTGGTAAAAATATGACCCAGGTGTGCTTCAACCGTTCGTACGCTTACGCTTAGCTCTTCAGCTATCTCTTTATTGGTCTTTCCACGGGCAGCAAGCGTAAGTACTTCTACCTCTCTATCAGTAAGTATATCAAATGATGGGGCATCCTTTCCATCAGCCGTATGTCTGAACCGCTGCATTACTTTGCGCATGACTGCGGGGTGAAGTACAGAATCTCCCCTGTTTACACGGTAAACGCTGTCTATTAGCTCTTGTCCACTGATGTCCTTCAATAGATAGCCTGCGGCCCCGGCCTCAAGCAGGGGAAATATGTACTGGTCAAGGTCATAGGCTGTTAGTATCAACACCGGAATCGGCATGTTCATTTCCTTGATTTGTTTTGTAGCCTCAATACCGTTTAGCTTAGGCATGGCAATATCGGCGATAATAATATCTGGCTTGAGCTCTTTGGCCAAAGCTACCATCTCTTCGCCGTCGCCTGCCTCACCTACAACCTTTAGGTTTTGGTCCTTTTCTAAATACTGGCGAAGACTTTCCCTTACAAGTACGTGGTCTTCTGCTAATAAAATTCGTATATTTCCCATAGTGAACTTATTATAATCCTGCCAGCGGATTAATTCAAATTCGGGAAATTACTTATTCGCAATCCTCAACATAAAGGGTAGAACTTTTAAGTTCTACCCTTTAATAATTTTCCCCTAATTAGTGGTTATAAATTATGCAATCTCATCCTCAAAAACCAGATCCCTCTGAGCCTGCCTCGCAAATGCCATTGCCACACTTCTATATGCGAGGTGAGCCATCTTTGAGAACGGTAGATAGAGGAATAGATATGCCACAAATACGAGGTGTATGAAATAAGTTGGATATGCAATCGCCCTTAAATCTGCGAGTCTTACTAGCTCGGTAGCCAGGCCTGTTACACCAAGCCCCGTTACCAACACAATTAGCGTCCAGTCAAAATAGCTGGATGCACTCTTTTTGTATGTCGCCCTTTGAACCCAGAGCACTATACCGCCGATAATTATCGCAGCTGCGCTTAAATTTCCAAACAGCTTTACGTGACTAAACTGCGCATAAGGGGTGCTTATACCGAAAGCGTAAAAACCAATAGAAACAAATGCGGTAGTTACAAACGCTCCCACGAAACCGTAAAATACGCCCAGGTGGCCATAGTACCTGTTTTTGCTTTCATCGCATTCCATAAATTTTTTGTGTCTAAATATTGTCGGAATAGCTTTGAGTAGGTTAGGCACAGGCGCACCCATCAATCCCTGTTCGCCATGGTTTTTAACCATAGACCTCCACATCCGTAGGATACCGACGAAAAGTGATATCAACCCCAAGGCTGCCAGCGTAATAAAAGTCATATCGATGGCCATCTCCGGATAGAAGTTACCATACCTTATTGGTTTATCAGCCGGCATATTGCTCCATCCTGAATGCTGAAGTTCGTGAATCATACCACCTAGCGTGCTATTCGGATCTAAATTATGCGGCAGTATCGAATAAATCGTCGGTATCAAGCTTATCACTATAAGTAAGATGAGTACCGGTATGGCCCAGGCAAAAATCGCAAGTGATGGTTTGCCTAATAGATTACCCATGAAACTTGGGAATGCATAGCTTCTTACCGCCATATTTCTTATAGCAGCAAAAACATCGCCGGGTTTTGCGCCCCTCGGGCAATTTGCCGTGCAGTCATTACACTGGTGGCAAAGCCATACATCGGGATCGCTCATCAATTTTTCTTTTTGACCCCACTGGGCCCAAATCATCTCTTTCCTTGGAAAAGGACTATCTTCAGGCGTCACGTTGCAAACAACCGAGCATGTCGCACACTGGAAGCACTTCTTTAAATCGCCGCCTCCCGCCGCTTGTATGTCCTTTATGAATTGTAAATCCGGTTCGACCAAGTATTGTTGTTCTGACATCTTCATACCCCCTAGAAGCCCTTATAGGGATTAGGCCCAATTTCCCCAAGTTTCTCTATAAACTCGTCTATTATGCCCGGTATCTGGTCATACTCATTTATGGCAAGCTGAAGTATCTGAATCCTTTCAGCTTCCAGCATGAGCCTATTCAGCGTTTCCTGAACCTTACCCATCCTGTAGTTAGCAAGCTCGCTACCCTTAGCGAAGTGGCACTGGTAATCATCGCCGTACTTGCAGCCAATCATAAGAATTCCATCTATACCGCTTGATAGAGAGTCGGAGATCCAAACAGTGTTAACGGAACCAAGGCATCTAACAGGAACCATTCTAACATTTGGATTGTAGTTTAGGCGATTGATTCCCGCCATATCAAATGCTGGGTATGCATCATTTTCGCATACAAAGGCTATAATTCTAGGCTTGCCTTCCTCTTCACCCGGTACATCAATTGCCTTAACTGCCGATGCAACTATATCAACGCTGTAGTTCTTAAACGAGATGATTCTTTCCGGACAAGCACCCAAACATATTCCGCATCGCCTGCAGCGATTCGGGTTTGGCTTTGGTGTGCCTTTCTCGTCCTCATCAAGAGTTCCAAATGGGCATTCCTCTGTACACCTCTTGCACTGAGTACACCTCTGTAGGAAAAACTCAGGATAGGTCTCATCGCCTGCTCGTGGGTGAACTGCTCTACCAACTGCCACGGACTCGATAACCTGAATTGCTTTAAGCGCCGCACCTCTAGCATCCTCCATGCTTTCAGCTATAGTCTGCGGCATCTTAACCGGACCCGCCGAATAAACACCGGTTCTTCTTGTCTCATACGGGAAGCAGATAAAGTTCGAATCTGCAAACCCGTTATATAGCTCGAGATCTGGTAGACCTGGTCCTTGCCTGTATTGTAGATTTAGGATTGGCTCATCTGCGGTGGTCGGAACCATCCCGGTGGCCAAAACCAGCAGGTCTGCTGAAACCCTAATCGGGCCACCAAGCAGCGTATCTTCAACCTCAAGCACTATATTATTTGCGCCATCTTCACTGATGGTTGCAACGTTTCCTTTTGTAAGGAATATACCTGGGTCATTTTGCGCCGCTTTGTAGAATAGCTCATACTGCCCAGGTGTCCTCATGTCTTTATAGAATATGTACGCTTTAGCATTTGGATCTTTTTCGCGCACGTAAGCCGCCTGCTTTAGAGAAGTTGCGCAACAAACCGATGAGCAATACGGAAGGTGGTTTTCATCTCTTTGACCCGCACATTGGATGAAGGCCACGTTCTTTGCCGGTGCGCCATCGGATGGGCGCGTTATCTGGCCGTTTTTCGCCATTTCTTCAAACTGGACGTTGGTCACTACGTTCACATACTGTCCATATCCGTATGTATCGAGTTTTGAAGCATCGTATGGCTTCCATCCAGTGGCCATTATAACCGAGCCGATCTTCTCCTCAGTAGAGCTACCATTAGAAGCTATTGTTACGTTGAATTTACCTGGCTGTCCTGCGATTGCCTCAACTGATGCCGAGGTATAAACCTTAATGTTGGGATTACTGGTAACTTCTTGGATCATCGCATCGACGCCCGTATCTTCAAGCTTATCGTATGGATAGCTTGACGGGAGTTTCTTGTACATCTTAGCTGCAAAACCGCCCAGGCTAGCTTCTTTCTCAACTAAGACTACATTGTAGCCAGCCTTTGCTGTCTCTAATGCAGCAGTCATTCCTGTTGTGCCTCCACCGATAACAAGAACAGTTCTAACTATATCCTCTTCGATGTGTGGCTCGGGAAGCTCCATTTTTTTGACCTTTGACGCACCCATCCTTATATAATCTTCAGCCAGCATTTGGGTGTCTTCGTCATTTGGCGTATGAGACCACACAACATGCTCCCTTAAGTTAACTCTCTCGACCACACAACCTGGGAAGTTAAACACATCAAAGTTTACTCTGGGTGAGCAGGCCGCTATAGCTATGGTATTAACGCCCTCATTTTGGATATCATTCTTGATTAATTGAGCGCCTTGATCCCCACATAAAAACTCGTGTGTTTTTACAACCGCAGCCCCAACCTGCGGACCCATGTTCGCAAGTTTTTCCGTATCAAGGGATTCCCCTATACCACAGCCTGTGCAGATGTACAAACCAAACTTCTTCTCCACAGCGCTACCTCCTCACCATAGTTTGAATAGCCTTCAGAGCTGCTCCGGTAGCATCTTTTACGCTCGTGGTAACATCGACCGGCCTTCTAGCGCAACCGGTAGCGTAAATCCCCGACCCATCGGGTTCATCGAGAATCAACCCGTTCTCATCATATTTAAGGTCAACGGGCAGCTTATTTTCGGCGGTCGATGGCTGCATTCCTGTAGCCAACACCGCCATGCTAACATTCTGGCGTATTTTCTTGCCGCCGTTTATTATGTCTTCGGCTTCGACAATTACATCGCCTGTATCTGGGTCTTCGACTATTCTTGCTACCTTGCCCTTTATAAAGTGAATATTCTCATCACTTTCTATTTTATTAAGAAATTTCTCGTATCTGCCTGGAGCACGAAGGTCTATGTAATATATATAAATTTTTGCATCCGGGTATTGCTCTCTTATATAAGTAGCCTGTTTAAAAGAAGCCATGCAGCATATATAAGAGCAATATGAGAGGTGGTTCTCATCTCTTGACCCAGCACATTGGACGAAAGCTACGCTCTGCGGAGCCTGACCGTCGGATGGCCTAACTATTTTGCCTCCTGTTGGCCCATTCTTCGCAGCGTATCTTTCCATCATCATATTGGTGATGACGTTAGTTGCTGTCCCGAACCCTAGATTTCCTAACCTTGTGGGATCGTATGGATTCCAACCAGTCGCAAAGACAACTGAACCAACTTTTAGAGTAATAGTTTCTGGCTGCATATCCAGCTCAATTGCGTTGTACTTACATGCCTCGACGCACTTGCCACACTCCGCTCCCTTGCACGCTTTACCATCTATCACATATCGCATTGGGAATGCCATCTGGTGCGGTAAGTAAATCGCTTTTGTAGTATCGATGCCAAAGTTATATTCATTTGGCCTTTCAACCGGGCATGCCTCAGTGCACGCACCACAGTTCGTGCAGTTATCATTTACATATCTTGGATTTACCTTAACCGTTACCTCGTAGTTCCCAGGTGTTCCCGAAATACTCTCTACTTCGGATAATGTTAGGTATTTAACCTTCTGGTTTTTGCGGATCCTTTGATAGTTGATTTCAAGGCCGCATGTCGGCGGGCAGAGCTTCGGGAAATATTGATTTAACTGAGCTACCCTTCCACCCATGGATGGAGTCTTCTCGATAAGGTATGCTTCGTAGCCTGTCTCCGCGGCCTCAAGCGCGGTAGTTAAACCACTTATCCCTCCTCCGACAACTAGAATACTCCCTAAACTTTTTTCTTCAGACATCTGTTCCTCCCAGTTGTGACTAATCTCAAGGCATGCATCACAACGATTAGTAACGATTCATTAATTCTATCTATTAAATCCAATCTGGGCATAGATTTTGAGGCTACCTTGGAGTCCCTCTAATCAGCAATCCATGCTCCAGTCCGGAGCTAAGTAAACCCTGAGCCAAGCAAATTATACAATAATTTGCAGTTAAATGTAAGATTTGTTACATATAAAACCACTTATCAGCCATCAGTAGTCAGCTATCAGCTGTTTTTAAAAGAGCTGACCGCTGACCGCTGATAGCCGATGGCTAAAAAATATTCTCCAGGCGCCATAAGGCGCCTGGAGTTTTCTTTTGTTCTACTAGGATACGATCTGTACGTAATCCTTCTTGAAGTTTACCCACTCGCCAGTGTTCGGATCGTACTTCGAGTTGTTGAAGCATTTCCAGTTGGCGTCGTCGATCTTCGGGAAATCGCCCCTGAAATAGTATCCTGGATACCTTGTCTCTTCCCTGAAGAGGATGTGACGTGCGTGAGCCTCAGCAGCCCAAATCCTGTGGTAATTCTCCCAGCAGCGAAGCAGCTCGTGGAGATTCTGGGCAGCCATTCTTGCGGAATCCTCTTTGAGCATGGTGAGTCTCCTGAGGCCTTCCTCAAGCATGGTTTTGCTGGTTGTGTACCAGGTTGAAACTCCACCGACGTACTCGTCCATAATTTTCATGAGACGGAACTGCATCATTCTTGGCCTGATGTAGTGCGGGTTGACGTCGATGTTATCCGGAGCGGTTGTGTATGATTTATACTTGCCATAAATCTCCATCGGGAGGTAGATCTCGGCAACTAGTTCATCAATGCTTTCTTTGATAGTCGGTTTGTAGTCAGCATGATCGAGGCACCATGCAACCATTGACTTACCGGCAATACGACCCTCAGCGTGTGAACCTGAGGAGAACTTGTGGCCTGATGCGCCAACTACGTCGCCAGCCATGAAGAGGCCATCAACTGTTGACATCCTGTTGTAGCCCCATGACCACTCAGCAGGAGCACCCGGGATATCGCCAGGACCACTTACCCAGAAGCCTGCGCATCCAGCGTGCGAGCCAAGTAGATACGGCTCAGACGGCATAAGCTCGGATGGGACTTTCTCCGGCTCGACGTTGTTTGCAGCCCAGAGACCGGCCTGTGCAATTGTCATATCGAGGAAGTCCTCCCATGCCTCGGCCTCTAGGTGTTTCAACCTCTTCGGATCCATCTGCTGAGCCATAGCCTGCAGCGCCTTGTCGGTATGCATCAGGATTGGGCCGTTGCCAGCCTGCATATCCCACATAGCCGCAGCGTTACGGAGGTTGGTGGTAACTGGAGTATCATAAGGAGCATAAAGCTCTTTTAGCTTGTCTGCATACTTTACGCAATAATCCTCACCAAGAGCATTGGTTGCAGTAGCCTTAAAGAAGAGGAACCATGCACCAACAGGACCGTAACCATCTTTAAACCTCATTGGGACGAAACGGTTCTCCATAAGGGTTAGCTCTGCGCCTGCCTGGATTCCCATCGCATAACCGGAACCAGAATTCCAAACTGGGAACCATGCACGGCCCATACCTTCACCAACCGACCTTGGCCTAAATACGTTTACAGCGCCGCCGGAAGCATTGAGGATGGCGTTTGCCTTAATAACATATACCTTGTGCTCTCTTACGCTAAAGCCAATTACACCGGCAACCCTATTCGGGATATTAGCATCAAGTAGTAGCCTTGTGCAGTAAACCCTTTCATAGAGGTTCTGATCCTGACCGGTCGCAGCCCTATTGTACTCTAGAGCTTTCTTGGCAGCCTCAGCAACGATCGCCTTGTAGGACTCACCGTTGATCATGATCTGCCATCTACCGGAACGAACTGGGGTTCCTCCATCTTTCAGCAATGGTTTTCCGGCATCGCGTGCCTGAAAACCGTCCATCGAGAAACCATCGTCACCTTTTTTCCAAATCGGAAGACCCCATTCCTCAAAGAGGTGTACGGAGTCGTCTACAACGCGACCGAGATCCCATACGAGGTCCTCTCTGATGATACCCATCAGGTCGCCTCTAACATATCTTACGTAATCCTGAACATCGTTTTCGCCGATGTAGGTGTTGATAGCTGAAAGACCCTGTGCAACAGCACCGCTTCTGTCAACTGCTGCTTTGTCAACCATGGTGACCTTAAGGCCTTTTGGGGTAGCCCAGCGGCAAGCCTCATAAGCTGCGCCAGCACCAGCCATACCGCCGCCGATCAAAAGAATATCGGTCTCTATCTCGACAACTTCTGGCTTTTCAACGTATTGAAAGTTGTTGACTTCTTTCTCCATTTTCCCTCCCCCTTACTTTACTGCTACTTGATCGGCTGTTTGAGTAAACAAACCGGGTTTCTTGATGTCGTCATAATTAGGCTCTGGTTTCCCTGCATACGGATCGATTGAACCTTCTGGGGTTAACCTGATTGGGAATTTGAACCTCTTGAGTGTGCCGTTTCTGAATTTAACGGTCCACATAATGGAGTCGGTACCCCTCATCGGGATAACGCTTGCGCCAAGCGGAGCGAAGTCTGCGTAGGCCCTTACCTCAATTGCCTGTTGCGGGCAGATCTTTACGCAGTTGTAGCACTCCCAGCACTGCTCTGGCTCTTGGTTGTAAGCTTTCATTCTCTCTTTGTCGAGAACCATCAGGTCGTGAGGGCAAATGTACATGCAAGCAGTCTTGTCTTGTCCTTTGCACCCGTCACATTTCTCAGTCATTACGAAACTGGGCATACCTTACCTCCCTACATTGTTTTGAGATTGAAAATTACTTTTCTCTTGGTAACTTGAGAATACTTAGCTAGCTAGATACTCTTGTTACAAACTCCCCCTTCTAATTTATTTAACCTATCGCAAACCCCCTTCCCAATAACTCCAGGCGTGATGCTACGCCTGACGCATACATCTCGACAACATATCTTACAGGATCTACAGAAAGCTCCCTTGAAGCCTCAAGCAGCCGATATTTACTTAGGTACTATCGGTATCTAATGCTTCGGGGACTGTAAGTCTTAGCTGCCAAAAAGAAACGATGGCGTCCAGCGGCCTTCACCTAATATATAATTCATTCAGAATTTCCGGGAAAGAGATAAACAATGGCCATGTACCAATTGTTACGTGGATAATATCAATTCCTGTGGTCTTTGTCAAGAGCCTATCAAACAAAATTTCGATTACCCCTATACCAACTTCAGCTTAAGGCGTCTGCGCGTGCGTAAGATAGCATAACATTATATAAGTAGATAAGCTAAAGTTCGCTAAATTTTATATAATCCGTCTGCATTCCATACCCTCCGCTTATTTCCCAAGCCTTTGGTTATTATACGCACGCCTGTTTATGCAATAACTATGTTGGAGATCCGCAAAGCTCTTTTTTAAATAATGATATAAAGCAGGGAAATAAAATTGACATTAAAATGAAAGAAGCGGCCGATGGCCGCTTCTTTTTCTCCTTATTTTTTCCTGACGTAGTATGTAAAAACACCGCCGCTATCTTCTTTTTCAATTAGCTCATTGCCGGTGCGCTCACACCAGGAAAGCAGGTCATTATGAGACCCTGGATCAGTGCTCATCATTTGCAGAACCTGGCCCGATGACAGGCTATCCATTGCCTTTTTCGTCTTCAGGATCGGCATTGGGCATACATCGCCTTTGCAATCCAAAACCTGGTCCGCCTTTATATTTGCCATCTTCCCAACCTCCTTTTTAATCCTCCAAGCTAAGATTTCAATCTATTTATTAAAACAA
This sequence comes from Bacillota bacterium, assembly GCA_023511485.1. NCBI lineage: Bacteria > Bacillati > Bacillota > Bacillota bacterium. The sequence continues at coordinate 11,416 of JAIMBH010000012.1, forward strand.
TAGCACTTTTGCTTACGTTTAAATTGTCCCTACAGGTTAACAGCAAAATAAATTCTGAAACTGACCCTCTATCAAGCCTAAAATATCATCTAGCTAACCATTCTATATTACATTCTTTATTATGGTGTCTTATCCTTTGCTGAGGGGCTATAAAATAGCTTGTGCTTCAAATGCATTTTTATTATATCATAATATACCCCCCTTAGTATATAGTTATCGGCAGATTATTCAACTCCTTTCGAAATAACTTACGGCTTTCACTAACATCTGACTAAATACTGCATTTAAGGTCATTTGTATATGACTTATATGCCTTGGCTTCAGCCCCTACGGACCTTTTACACGCTGTAATATATAGGGCTATCGTAGAAGCCATTGCTCTTCCAGCTGAAATAGATGCAAAGTTCAGTCACCAGGATACATATTACGCTATTTCAATATTTCGACGTTTCTTTATTCAAGCTAAAGATAAAGCAGCTCTTTTTATTATTCATATGGCGCGAAGAGCGGCTGATTTGGCTATACTGTAACGCCTGCTTCCTCTCAGGCATCTGGGAAGTTCAACGTCCTTTCTGCGGCAATTCCTGTGTTGGCAATTATGTTGATATCGACCCGGCTCTTAGTAAATAGACATGTTTCTTAAAGCTTTGAATTAGGCGATTTAGGGTTATTTGTGCTGTGCCCCTACTTTTTAACTGACGGTTATCAGCCTTTAGTTGCCCGCCAAAGCCGAAAAACAGGGCTTAAGAGTAAATTGCAGGTTGCCAAGTAGCGAAGGCTTTTTGGGTATTAAAACGACTAATGATAAATTCGGTTAATAAGTCTATGATTAATACCATTCGACCAGTTCATAAAAATGCAAGTCTCTGGATCATTTTCGCCACAACGTTCATAAGTACTATGGGCGTGAACTTAATTGCACCTGCCCTCCCAGCGACTGCTGCAGCTCTGAATATACCTAAGGTAAATCTTGGTTGGCTAATTACCACTTTTACTTTGCCTGGATTGCTACTAACGCCACTGATAGGTATGCTTGCCGATAAATACGGAAGAAAGCAGGTTCTGGCTCCCAGCTTAATTGTGTTTGGCCTTGCCGGAAGCGGTTGCTTCCTGGCAAAAAGCTCAGAGATGCTCCTTTTACTTAGAATGGTGCAGGGTATAGGCGGAGCCGGGTTAATATTGCTTGGGACCACGCTGATTGGCGATATGTTCCATGGCCTAGATAGGTCAGTAGCAATGGGGGAAAATGCGAGCATATTAAGTATAGCGACTGGCGTATCCCCTCTTGCCGGAGGTCTTCTAGCTCTAATATCCTGGAATTATCCCTATTTATTGTTTATTTTTGCGATTCCGCTGGCAGTAGCGGTTATCCTCATGGATTGCCCAACAATTCAAAACGATTTCAGCCTTAATAGGTATGTGGCAGATATCTGGTTTCTTATTAAAAGACCTCGTCCCCTTGCGCTTTTTGGCGCCGGTATTTTAACCTTCGTGTCCCTATATGGCGGTATTTTGACTTACTTAGGAATACTTTTAAACAAAAATTTTGGTGCTGGCTCTTCAATGATCGGATTATATTTAAGCGTGATGTCGCTTGCAGCGGCTATATCTTCTTCGCAGGCTGGGAGGTTGCACAAGCGATTCTTAAAATCGTATCTAGTGCTTGCTGGTTTTACCTTCTATGCTTTCTCGCTTTTCCTCATCCCCTTTGCAAAGAGCCTGCCAGAGCTTTTTTTGCCTGTAGTCCTCTTTGGCATCGGCCACGGTATAAATATGCCCTCACTACAAACTATTGCAACAGAGCTCGCTCCTGATAGGTATCGCGGAAGTCTTGTTTCGTTGTTTGGGCTAGCTATGCGCATTGGCCAAACCATTGGCCCTCCAATATTGGGCATTATGCCTAATCTAAACAGTGTCTTTTGGATAACCGGTGGAATTGTGATCATTCTTCCTTCATTTGGATACATAGCTATTAGGTTGGCGCATGGGCAGGATGCGATATAGCAAAGCCACATAACCCAGGGTAGATAAAAAACTGCTGCCTTATTATTCCCTCGTTCTGCAGAAGCAATTTTATAGCCTGTAGCTTACCTATGACATATAATATGGCAAATGGTCAGTTTATTTGGCTCAGATGATAACTTAAAAATTGCTTTCTTTTGGGATGAGTCGTTCCTCTGGGGCATTGTCGCATACGACGCTTTTACCAATCTTTCGTTAAACTTCAACCTCGTAACGTCATCTGACATAAAAAGTGGCGCCCTTAAAGGCTACGATATTCTCTTTGTCCCAGGCGGCTGGGCAAGCAATAAAATTAAATCCCTTGGTGATAAGGGAAAGGAGAATATACAGAGTTTTGTTGATGGTGGAGGTAGCTACCTCGGTATTTGCGGTGGTGCTGGTCTTGCCCTAAGCCATAAAGATGGGCTTGGGCTAGTCCCGATAACCCGAAAGCCTACAAGCGAGCGCGTTCCCAGCTTTAGCGGAAAGATAGGTATTATCCAAGAACATCCCAAACATCCTATTTGGCAAGGCATTCCTGACAGGACAGGATTTTACGCCTGGTGGCCAGGCCAGTTTTCCCTTCGTAAACCTAATTCTGTTAGAGTACTTGCTTCTTACGATGAGCCTCATGATGGAGCATTCGTTTCAGATATACCAGTTCGCCCCAACATAGATTGGGACAGTTTAGAGAGAAGCTATGGGACTAACCTGAATCCTTCACGTATAAAGGGAGAGCCTGCTGTGGTAGAGGCTGGTTATGGTAAGGGCAAGGTTCTTCTATCTTATCTTCACTTTGAAACCCTAGGCCATAAGCAGGGCTACAAGGCCCTGCTTAATATCTTGGACTACCTTTCAGGGAAAAAAGTGCGCGCTGATTGCACCATTTCAACTGCCGGCAATGCATCTCTTACGAAATGCAGCAAAAATGCAGACCGCCGGTTAATTGAGATGGCTAAACATCTTGAAACCGCGGCACGTGATTTAATCAGCTTCGGAGAAAATAATGGATTGTGGTACTGGAGACAGCCCTGGATATTGCAATGGCGCCGCGGTGTGCGAGGCATTGAGTACTGCACACTTTTCTTGATGCTTAGAAGATTATTGGAGCTGTTAGAACAAAACGCAAACCATGATGCCGTGACGGTTAGCGTATTAGCCGAGCTCCGGGAACTCGCTCTGCCTTTCTTTGAAAAAGCCAGGGAACTCCTATCTTTGGAAAAAGCTGCGATGAATAGCGGGCCGATCAGCCCTCTTAAGACCGATAATGAAAACATCAGGTTGCTCAGGGAGGAGCTTTTCGCAAATTCGAAAAGCTTCGGCGGATATTTTAAGCAGATTATCGATAGGATTGATGAGATGCTGTTGCCACTTTTAAAGGCAGTATGCCAGCATGCCAAAGCCGATTAAAGCAGTCGGCTATCAGCTCTTTTAGTTGACAGCTTTCAGCTAGTGAAAGCAGGTAACGAGGGCAGTAACTTTTGATATTATTTGATATTTAGGCCCTTCGACTCTGCTCCTTGCAACCTGCTCGATGCGCAGTTTACCCTGAGCGGAGTCGAAGGGCCTATGATGATATTTCTTCCATTTTTGGCCCTTTTAGCCTTATGACAGCATTGCAGCGCTTACAAACTGCAGCACTATAAAGTGCTATAATAAAGACGTTGCCACGCTACATTACGACCAGGTGCAGGTTTTGTGTTGCTCGACCAGCTCAACGAATCCCGTATAGTCAATTTCTTTTATTCCTGGGATAAGATTAGAAACGCCTCTTGCCATTAAATCTTCTTTTAGCGCATATATTGGGTGGTCTTTCATTATTTCAGTTATCTTTGACTCGATGGCTGTTCCGGCCATTGCTCCATATATCGCATCTTCGATAAATAGAATCGGTGAGCCTTTTGAAGCAACCTTTACACAGCTATCTAAGCTTGCTGAATTAAATGGCGATTTATTTATCAAATGAAGCATTTTGCCTCCTTCGCTTTACCTAAAACGGAAATATAACGTCCTGCTCTTCCATGAGCTTTGTTATCTGATCCTTGTCCAATATTTCTGGTTCAACCACAAAATCATCCAGCGTCAGCCCTCTTGCCTCCATCGATTCTTTATCGATGTAAAGTTTCTCGATATCGTAGCCCTCAAGCACCCTAAATGTAGGGGAAAAGTCTTTTATACCAAGAGGAGATGTATCCATTCCCTTCTTTATAGCGTAGACGCCGTCATCGATAAACAGAAGGCTGATATCCTGCTCGTATGCGCCCATGACCAATACGGCCTCAAGACCTTCAAAAGAGTAGATTGTCCCGTACGGTGCCTTGCGCATCATAAATAACATTTTTGTTAATTCGCTCACTCGGTCATTCACCCTTTCGATTATGCTCCAAAAGTAACAAATCTATCCGCCTTAATGGCCATTTCGGTCAACTGTCCAAGACCTGAGATCCTAAAACCGGGAGCCAAAACGTCGTCATTAATTCCTCTGCGCTTGGCAGCTGCAATGCAGACTACCAGATCGACACCTTTTTCTGCGATTTCAGACCACCTTTTTTGTATGTGCCTGTCATCCTGTTGCGGGTCTGTTAGCTTTGTAGAATTAATAACCCCGTCATGGTAGAAAAATACGCCAACGATTTCATGACCTTTGTCCATAGCGGCTTTAACAAAGTTATAAGCACTATCCGAAGACTCATGGTGATAAGGTCCTTCTTGAACCAGTACCCCAAACTTCACACTTATCGCTCCTTCCCTTGTATCTGGCTAATTATTATACAATAAGGCAATTGCATTAACTTTAAAAAAGCAGCTGGAAACCAGATGCCCTTAATTCGAACAATATAAATCTACTTTTATGGTATACCCCGTATGGTATAATGTCAATAGCTAAATTCCTTTTCCGGCGGCTTAAATAAAGGTTTAACTGGTAAATGCCTGAACCAGCGTTAATATACCAAAGAGTATAAGTACCGTTGCTGAAAAGTACCTTATTTTTTCTTGTGGTAGCCGTCTACCAGCAAGTATTCCAACAACTAGCGCAGCGCTATCGGCAATAATCATACCAAGAGTCGAACCCAGCCACACGCCAACAAAAGAGTGATACTTGGCAGCAAGCGAAACGGTTGTAAGCTGCGTTTTATCCCCTAGTTCAGCAAGAAAAAAGGCTAACGCTATTGATGCAATTGCACCTAAACGAGACGCATCCGTTTTGACATCCTTGCCCTCATCCTCGCCTTTGATTATCCATATACCAAAACCAATAAATGAAATACCTATAATTATCCGCAGGTAGTTTATTGGTACGACCCGGAACAATACTTGTCCGGCAACAACAGCAAGGAGCTGTAACCCAAAAAGTGCTATGCCTACTCCAATAAGCACCTTTGACAATTTGTATCTCGTTGTAAAGGAAAGCACAAGAAGTTGGGTCTTATCTCCCAACTCAGCAACGGCCACCAGTAACATCGAAGATATAAATGCAAGCATCAAGTCTTCCTTTAAGTTGGGTTGTCTTTAGCATTATAACATTTCATGCCAAAGCTTTTGCTAAAAAGGATTATTTGTGTTTATGTGGCAGATAAGAACAGGTTGTTTCAGAGGTAACAATCAGATAACAATCAGATTAAAACTGCCGGCCGGCTTAAAACAAGCATAAATATTAAGGCAGGTCTTAAAGGGTTCTATCAATCTTTAACTACAAGTATAGGGCGTGCTGCGCCACCGATAACCTTTTCAGTTACGCTTCCCACAAGAAGCCTTCTAAGCCCTGTTCTTCCATGACTTCCCATGCAGATAAGGTCTACTTTCAATTCGTTAGATAACTCAATGATTTTCTCAAACGCGTTTCCTTCTCTTATAAACGATTCTACTCTAATGCTATGCAACCTTGCCAGGTCCTCTATATTTCTTACGATCTCTCTCGCTTCTCCAATCATTGCTTCAATTACATCCTGGGCCTCAGGGTAAACCTCCGGTGGTACATCCACTACCGAGAGCACTTTTAATTCGCCATTGTAATCACGCGCCATCTTAATGGCTTTGATAGCGGCCACTTCACTGCATTGTGAACCATCGACCGCCAGCAATATACGGCTCCACCTAACTTGTGCGTTGTTCGGTACAACTAGTACATTGACCGGGCTGAAACCAATAACCCGTGCCGTTATACTTCCCATAAGCACTCTATCAATCTTATTAAGTCCCCTCCTGCCCAGGACTATAAGCCCGCAATTGCGCTTCCTCGCAGTATCGGCAATTACATCGTATATCTGACCTTCTTGAAGGATTGCTTCAATTCGGCCACCCTCTTCTTTAGCGATTGCTTCAGCACTCGATAAAATCTTTTCCCCATGTTTTCTGAAAACCGCTTTTATATTTTTGACTAACCCATACTCAAGCTCACCCTCATAAGGGGGCTGAACGGTTAAAACCAATACCGCTTTTCTGTTTATTTTCGAGTACCTTATGGTCTGCCTTAATGCGTTTATGCTTGACTCTGAACCATCAAAGGCAACTAAAATATTTCCGTTCTTTTCCATAAATGGTATTTGCCGTTCACTCCCAATACACTAGATTTTTTTAAATACTAGGCTGATGCCAAAACCAACTGCAAGTGCAATGATTATTGATAGAGCTCCGTATAGAGCCCCATTCCTTCTCGCCATTGTCGATATTGCCTTGACTATACCGTCCTGCTCAACTGTAATATTTGTCTGCGCTACGTCACTTACTTTCATGTCTTTTACCTCATAAGCAATAGCTTTATATTGGCCGGGAGGAGCTTGATAAGGCCAGTCAATTTCGACAGCATATTTCTCAAAATTCCCGGTTTTAGCCATAGCAACCGTTTTTGGCGATATAGCATATAATCTAGAGGTCTCTTTCAATTTTATAAACTCGTTAAACCACTTGTTTTTTCGCTCTCATTTTTTACGGGAACTATCTCGATATGCTTCTTTAGGGCCGGATATCCAATGACGTATTTATCCATCTCCTCCCGGTTCAAGATACTGGGTATATCTTTCGTGCTATAGAGAAGATACAGATTGGGGACGCGCTCAAAAATTAGCGGATCTTTATTTAACCAGAAGAATCCTACCTTGCCTTTCTCTCGCAACTTTGTTTTTTCTTCCGACGAAGTTATTTTTACAATTACATCGGCCCCAGGATCGGTTTTGCCGCTAATATCAACTCTGCCGCCATGATAAAAAGCACGGATTTTTATGTCGTCGGCATTTGTATTTACTATGATCTGCGCAAAGGCGGTACTTGCAAATACTAAAAGTATAAGCAGGGCCATAGATAGTAGTGCAATTATTATGCCCGTCTTTTCTTTCTCCATCTGCGACCCCTTTCTATGCTAGCTAGTTAACGCCAGGCGTATTGTCGGACTCAACGTAAGCTCGGTTAGGACTTTTATACCGACTGCAAGAATCAGTAGCGCCAACAATATCTTTAGTTGTTCTGCATCCATTTTTTTGCTTAGCTTGGTTCCCAGCTGTGCCCCAATGCTTGAACCTACCAGCATGAGCAGTGCAAGTATAAGATCAACCGTATGGTTTGTGTAGGCGGATAGGAATGTTACCTCGATTACCGTGAATAGCACTTGGAACAAACTTGTTCCGACAACAACCAGAATCGGCATGTCCAAGACGTAAAGCATAATAGGCACCATAATAAATCCACCGCCGACTCCCATTATGGCAGCCAGTAAACCGACCAGTATGCCAATGGTTATTGGCAGCAACAGCGAGTGCCTTACACCGGATTTCTCAAAGTCAGTCTGCAGCGGTAGTGACCTGAGGAATTTTTTAAATCCCGACGGCTCTTGCGACCTCTCCTCACGACCTGCGTGGGTTTTCGCTTTCCTCATGCTTTGTAGGCTCTCAAATGCCATGTAGGTACCTATAAACAGGGGAATTAAAACGTAGGTAAGTTTTATTATAAAATCGGCGTTGCCAAGCGACTTTAGGATCGACACTGCATATACGCCGGCTACTCCACCTAAGAAACTTCCGATTAGTAAATATATACCCATTTTAAAATCGACGTTTCCTAGCTTCCAGTGCGTATAGGTACCTGAAGCCGATGCCCCTACCATCTGGCTGGCGCCCGACGCTGCTGCAACAGTAGGAGGGATCCCTAGCATCATAAGGATGGGGGTTATTAGAAAACCCCCACCTACACCAAACAAACCTGACAATAAACCTATGCTCAAACCAATTGACAATATAACAATCGTACTGACACTTGTCAGTGCGACAGGTAGGTAGAGAAACACTTCAGAACTCACCTTCTATTTCAACTTGATAGCAATAACCCCGAAGAATGGGCGAATTCCTGAACACTAACCGCTGCCAGTTATTAACCCAGCCTATGGGTTTAAGCCAGCTAAGCGTCTAATTCAACTTCAATCAAAGCCACCGAATCACGTTTACGCTTAAATATCTGGTCCGTTTTTTTCTCTTCTACCTCTCGGCCTGACTCCGCAAGAATCTGCTTCGCCATCTGAAGCTCTCCCTCTTCAGCGAAAGCGTAAGCCGCCATCTCATCATCCAGCTTTCTAAAGAACCTCTTTATGCGCTCCATTTTTCCTCCTTTTCACTATGCAGGCAGTTCAATTCAGAAGATACAGTTAGCTCGATCAACTGCCTTGTTCAGCCTGTACTCCTACCAAATAGATGATTTAATTTGAACATTTGCCGGGAGGAATTACATCGGTGTGACTGACGAATTTGCAGCTCAAATAACTAGCATTAAAACCTCACCGTTATCTGGTACTGCTGCTCTAAGTCACCTTAATGGCACTGGCATGGATTTTTATAGCAGACATCTAGCGGAAATCACGTAATAATATCTAATGCTTCTCAGGGTGATTGGGAATAACAACGGCAATTGCTGTCCCATCGCCGGGGCTAGACTGGATATCTAATGTTCCACCTACCAACCGGGCTCTGGTCTTCATTCCATCTATACCCAGCTTTCCCTGACGGGAAAGCTGGCCTAAGCTTGAAGAAAGCTCAAATCCTTTTCCGTTATCAATAATGTTGATTATAGTTTCGTTCTGTTCAAAATCGATCGTTATCCAAACCTTAGTAGCATCAGCATGCTTCGCGATATTTCTTAAGGCCTCTTGGATGATTCTAAATAAGGTTACTTCGACCTCAGGAGAGAACTCCCTTTCTGTGCCCAACACCTTGAAATTAACAGCAACCCCGTACTCAGCTTTAAATTGCTCCGCCAACCACTCAACCGCCGGTAAAAGGCCTAGGTCATCGATAATCGATGGTCTTAGATCCCTACTTATCTGGCGTATCTCTTTTACAACTTCTTTGAGATTACGGCGATAGCTGCATAACATCTCTAATCTTTGCGGCGACAGTTCGTTGTCTTCTTCGCAAAACTTTTCCAGCGACCGAAGTGTAGCTATGAGATTCTGCACCGTGCTGTCGTGCAGGTCGCGCGAGATACGCTGGCGTTCTTCTTCGTGCGCCCTTGTGATCTGCTGAAGATAGAAAGCTTGGTTTTCCTGCATCCTCACTTCTCTGGTGATATCTCTTCCTATAAATTGAATACCATCCGGCTCACCGTTGCTTGAGATAAGGTTTGCAGTCAGCATAACGTAAGCCTTTTTACCGTTTTTCTTAATAATCTCCTGGCCGTAAGGCTGGTGGTTGTCATGACCATTTAAGAGATTTCTCTGCGCCGCCTGGGCTAATGCGAAAGCTTCATCCGAAAAAAATTGGCGGTGATCCATTCCGATCAAGGTTTCCAAATCGTACCCGAAAAGCTCAGACGCTGCTTGATTGGCATCGGTAACTTTACCGGAGAGGTCCTGAACCCATATTGCGTCATGGGCATTCTCGAAAAGCTGCCTATATTTCTTTTCGGATCTTTCAAGCTTTTCCAGAGTAACCTCTAATTGTTCGCCCTGGTCTTTGTAGTGTTCCAGTCCAACCGAAACAAGGCTTCCTATGAATGTAATGATGACTGTTTCAAGAAACGTTGCAGCTGTATAGCGTGTGATAAAGAGATCTCGCGGCAACATTGCCGCAAAGGCGGCCGCAACGGTTAATAATCCACCCCTTACACCAAAAATTAGACTAGCAAGCGCAATAGGCACCAGATACAATATTCGATCAACAGTATGCCTTGTTATGCCAAGCGGAAGGTCAGGTGTCGAAAACAGCCTGAAGCTGGTGAGGTTATCATAATAATGCAGGGTTATTAAGATAAAAATGCTTACTATCGACCAGAATTGGGGATTGCTGGTAAAGTGCCTTCGCTGTTTACCCTGCCAATTTCTGTATTTTTCTACTATATGTCTCATTGCCATTACCAAATTATTCCAGGCCTATCCATCCCTTTTTTAGGGCAATAACAACGGCTTCAGTTCTTGATCCGACTCCCAACTTGCTGAATATATGTCCTAAATGCGATTCGACCGTGTGAACAGTTACATTAAGTGTCTCGGCAATTTCTTTGTTACTCTTTCCCTGTGCCGCCAGCTCAAGCGTCTCCAGCTCTCGGTCTGTCAGTAGTTCAAAAGAGCTTTGATCCTGCCTCTTACCTGTAGATCTAAACCGTTCCATCAATTTTTTTGCTACGGTTGGGTGAAGTACTGAGTCCCCGCTACTCACGCGGCGAATGCTATCCTTTAAGTCTTCGCCGTCGATATCCTTTAGCAAGTACCCGGCCGCACCGGCCTCTATAAGCGAGAATATATATTGGTCAATATCATATGCGGTCAAAATGAGTATCGGCACCTGGATGTTCATTGCCTTTATCTTTTTTGTAGCTTTGATTCCATTAAGTTTAGGCATTGCAACATCCATTATGATGATGTCTGGTTTTAAATTCTTGGCTAAAGCTACAAGCTGCTCTCCGTCGCCAGCCTCACCTATTACCTCAAAATCCTCTTCTTTTTCTAGATAGTCCCTAAGACTTTGCCTTACCAGTACGTGGTCCTCGGCAAGCAATATTCTGATTTTTCCCATGGTAATTTAATTATAGTGCGTATTGGCATACCTTAAATCCCTCATAACATTGACTACTGCATCAGTAATCTCCGTTATGGCGCGTAAACATTATTACGACTTATTTTGTAGCCGGCTCCATGAAGGGCAACATTAAGGTTCTGGCACTTGGCAGGGTTTGCTAACTTCTTAGATAAGGTTGCTTGTAGCTAAAATAGCCTGATTGCAAACAACGATAAGGCAGCGATTGCGGCAGATGCTGGGATAGTTAATATCCATGCCCAGACAATGCGCGAAGCTAAAGGCCATCTTACGGCCTTAAATCTTTTTGTTGAACCAACTCCTACTATCGAGCCGGTTATGGTGTGAGTGGTAGATACCGGAACCCCGAGGAATGAAGCAAAGAAAAGCGTAACGGCTCCTGATGTCTCTGCTATAAATCCGCCCACTGGCTTTAATTTGGTGAGTCTCGAGCCCATTGTCTTTACAATTCTAAAGCCGCCAAAAAGGGTTCCAAAAGCCATAGCAGAATAGGAAATTGCAATAACCCAAAGGGGAACATTGAAATCCCCTTTAATATAGCCAGCTGCAAACAATAGCGCTGTTATTATGCCAATAGTTTTTTGAGCATCATTTCCACCGTGGCCTAAACTATAAGCAGCGGCAGAAAACAGCTGAGCTCTTCTAAAAACGTGGTTTGCTTTTCCTGCATCAACATTTTTTAAAGCTCCGAATAATACGTTTGTAATAACAACGGCTAAGATAAAACCGATCATCGGTGATAGAACAATAAATAGCACGGTTTTGTTTATTCCTGAATAGATCAAAGATGACGGGCCTACTTTAACCAGAGCTGCCCCTATAAGCCCACCTATGAGCGCATGAGATGAGCTAGATGGAATGCCCTTCCACCAGGTTATAATGCCCCAGACAACAGCACCGATTAACGCACTGGCAATAATAGCATTATCAACCACGCTTGGTAGAACAATCCCTTTACCGACAGTTTTTGCTACGTGAAGGCCAAAAACAAAAGCCGCAGCAAAGTTAAAGAAAGCGGCCCAAATGACTGCAAGTCTCGGTGAAAGTACTCTTGTGGCGACCACAGTGGCAATAGAGTTGGCTGCATCGTGGAAGCCGTTTATAAAATCGAACACTAACGCGACGGCGATTATCAGAATTACTATTTCTAGGTTAGGCATATTTTAAGATGATTCCCTCGATGGTTATTGCAGCTTCGTGACAAAAATCAACCGCATCTTCTAAGTCTTCATAGAGGTCCTTCCATTTGATGACCTCTATGACTTCAAACCCATTCGAGAAAAGGTCTGCGATAGCTCTTCTATACGTCTTATCTGCAACCGATTCACAGCTCTTTAATTCTTTTACTAAATTATGGTCACATAGCTGCATCTTCTTAAGGCAACTTGCAAGTTTCGTTAAGATCTTTACAGAATTTACGAGCTCCTGCGCTAGCTCTATTGCAGGCTTAGGAATTTCTTTTACGTTATAAAGCGTTATTCGTTCCGCAATCGAATCTATCGAGTCAAGTATCGAGTCGATAATGCTCTTTAGTTCATGTATATCTTCAGGGTCAAATGGAGTAACAAACGTCTTTGCGAGTTTTTGGGTAATTTCAGCGACAATATCATCACCCCTGTGCTCAAGCTCGTTAATTGCCTTAGCGTTAGCTGGCGCCTTTTCAGGATTCTTTAGCATGTCACGCAATAGCCGAGCAGCCTCGGTTAGATTCTCCGTCGCTTTATTGAAAAGTTCAAAGTAAATGTCATTTCTTGGAATTATATTGAGTTTCATACGCTATTAAATTAACACACAAGTCCTAGAGGTACAAGATTTTTTAAATGGGATAATGCTGAAAGTTATAGATAGCTAAGCAAGCCCAGAATTATATTTTTTCCGTCTCAATTATAAAAACACCGTTCTCAAGCCCTAGAATTCAAGCCCATGAGCTTCCAACCTGGCTCGATATTCTCTATTCCATTCTAGAATATTCTAGAGGGCTTTTACAAAACCATATCAGCGCTTTTCTTGCCAGCATGGCTATAGGGTGCTCCCGCTGCTTTTACGATATCAAACCGCAAACTTCTTTATTAACAGAATCGCTTAGGATAAAATCAGAATATGGACCTACTCTCTATCATACTTATAGTTCTAGGCCTTGCAGTCTATGAAACAATTATTAGCGTAGATAACGCAGTCATCAACGCCGAAGTACTCTCAACAATGGGTCCCAAAGCGCGTAGATGGTTTTTAGTATGGGGTCTTCTTATCGCCGTTTTTTTGCTGAGAGGTTTATTGCCCTGGCTTATCATTTGGGGAACTACCCCTTCACTTGGTCCTGTAGGGGCATTTATCTCTACCCTAAGCGCAGACCCTAAAGTAGCTGAAGCTGTTGAATCCTCAGCACCAATCCTATTGATCAGCGGCGGAACTTTTCTGGTCTTTTTATTTTTTCACTGGCTGTTTCTGGAGACAAAAAACTATGGCCTTAGTATCGAGAAGTTTTTCGCCTCCAATGGCGTTTGGTTCTTTACTGTAGTTTCGGTTGTTCTTGCCACCATTGTCTGGTTTGCTATAAAGGAGGCTCCACTTATGGCTTTCGGCGCCGTACTTGGCTCAACCGCTTATTTTATCATTCACGGATTTAGGGAATTTGCTGAAAAAGCGGAGAAGGATTTGATGAGTGAGAAAAAATATTCCGATCTAAGCAAGGTTCTTTACCTGGAGCTTATCGATGCCAGCTTCTCGATAGATGGTGTGCTTGGCGCATTCGCTTTTACTTTATCAGTCCCTCTTATTGTTTTGGGCAACGGCCTTGGAGCGCTAGCAGTTCGACAATTAACCATCAGCAATATCGATAGGATCAAAAGATACCCTTACCTTAAAAATGGAGCCATGTACTCTATCTTGTATCTGGGTCTGATCATGATTGCAGATAGCTTCGGGCTTCACATCCCGAGCTGGATAACACCGGTTATCACGTTTATCATCGTCGGTTACTTTTTCTGGCGATCAATAAGGAAGGCTTTATAAATGCTGCGTTAATTTATCCTAAGCCCTCCGATACATAGGCATATATAACCATCAGTGCACTAAAGGAAAATAGCTTGATTTTTATCCAATTAATTACCATAGATGTTAATGTTGTTTTTCATTATCATGGATACAAGTTTGCTTCGTGCATCCTTAATTGTAAGAGGAAGCGAATCAAACGGTAACTGATCCTTTTGTCTTAACTCCTCAATCAGATGGGTTATATAAGGGAGCCTTAAGTCTACCTCCTGCATCATTTGAGTGCTCGAAAATACCGCCTCGGGTGTCCCTTCGATGGCCATTCTGCCCTCTCTTAGCACATAAATTCGATCGACAAACAATGGCATGAGATCAACCATATGAGTTGCTATAATTACTGTCACACCGATCTCCTTGTTTAATCTTCCAAGAACACTAAGAAGGTTAGATTCGCTACTTGGGTCTAGCCCAGCTGTTGGCTCATCAAGAAGAATTATGTCCGGCTTCATTGCCAGCACTCCAGCAATACATGCTTTTTTCTGCTGGCCGAAACTGAGGTGGTGCACCACTTTTTTGGCACAGCCCTCAAGACCCACCATCTCTATAGCCTCCTGAACTCTCTGTTTGACCTCATGGTTAGATAATCCCAAGTTTCTCGGTCCAAATGCTACGTCTTCTTCTAAGGTAGGAGCAAAAAGCTGGTCGCTTGGGTTTTGAAAAACCAGCCCGACCTTAGTTGATATTTCGGCACGACTCATCCTAGCCAAAGGGACTTTGTCGATTGTAATTGCTCCTTTTCCTGGCTTGAGAAGGCCTACAATAGTTTTAAGCAATGTCGTTTTACCGCCCCCGTTTGACGCTAAAAGGCCGATAAATTCACCTTTTTCCACTGACATGGAGACGTTATCGAGAGCCACAGTTCCATCTTCGTACTTATACGTTAAGTTCTTAATCTCCAGATATGACAAAAGTTAACCTCCATAAAATGCCAGTAATAGCAAGAGTAAACATAATACCAACATTGCTGATCCGGCAACAAAGTCATGGTTGGTTATACGTTCTGGTTTTTGAATGTAAAGTACACCATTATACCCGCGAAGAACCATTGAGTTATAGGTTGTATTTGCCTGATCGTAAACCTTTACAAATAAGGCTCCTACCAAAGCCCCCCAGGAGTGCAACCTGTTTCTGATTCCTTTATAGCCAAGCCGTAGTCTCTGTGCATCCATTACGCTTTGGGCCTCTTCTATAAAAATAAAAATGAATCTATAAGAAAACGTTGCTATTTCAATCCAACCGTTCGGTATGCGAAAGAACTTTAATGCAGCCAGCAACTTATTTAAGCTTGTTGTCATACTTAGAAAAAGCATTAGTGACGTACCGGCAATAATCCGACCAGCAATCAGTAGTCCTCTATTAATGCCCTCATGGTAAATATGAAAGCTAAATCCAGAAAAGTCGAATGAGTAAAGTGCGCTCTTGCCAAAAAATATACCCTGGAGTATAAGGATAACTAGAGCCATCGAAAGTGGGCTCGCTAATCTTACCACTAGCATCTTAAAAGGAATCTGCACCAGGAGAAGCGAAATCAGACACAAGAAGGTCACCGCAAACATCAGACTAATCCTATTGCTAAAAAGTACAAGAGATAAGATAAATAGCACAAAAACAAGCTTTAAACGGGCATCGATTAGAGTAAAGATATTTTCTCTATGGGTAAAGTAATCAGAGAATAGCTCGATTTTGTAATTCACCAACTATATGTCTCCCGTTAAGCTATCTTCGTTTTACGACTACATATGCCAGTCAGGTTTATCGTCTCCTTAAAGGCCGGCGCTAAAACAGGATTTATATCTTAAGATTTATGCGCCGTGCATGCCAGTAACAGCACAGCTTTAATTACCAAAAATGCACCTGATCTCTTTTCATTATTAACCGCAAATAAAAAACGGCTCTCTTTGAGCCGGGGTTACTCTTGAACAACGCGCCTTTCACTCCAGGCCTCGAGAGTGATGACTTTTCAAGCTCTAGGCAGGTCTCCTGGCTTCCGCCTCATCGCTTACTACGCCTTCCCAGATTAAAACCAGTGGCATCTTGTAGCTCGCTCCGCGGTTACAGTGACGGGCTCGCGCTGGATTTTCACCAGCTTCCCTTTTATGCATCTGACTAGTAAATTTACTAGTCCAGCAACCTAGAAGCTCATATTAAATTAGCTACCAGTATAACATGTGATAGTAAATCGAGTAAAGTAAAAACTACCGTCCAGACATCGAATAAATGCATAAAGAAGTCGGGCTTCTAAACCCGACTTCTTTATACTAACAAAAGTGGCACTTATCACTTTATTTAGCCTGGCCCAGCCTTATACCAATACCGAGCTTTCGCACAATGGATACCGAATCGTCATTAATGCTCTATCTCTAAGCCTATGGTATCCTCCCTTACTGCGATAGCTACCTTGTAAAGAATGGTAAGCACTAGCGCACCTATTGCCCAAACTCCAAGTATTATTAACGACTCAGGTAACGTGGGCCAGTATTCGGTTATTCTACCAAAAGGATTGGGCACAAATCCGCCAACGGTCAATCCAAATCCCTTATCAATCCAAAGAGAAGCAAATACTGCTACGCAAGCTACTGCTAAGGTTTTTTCCATCCTTCGCGTACCGGGATAGATTAGAAGCACAAGAGAAACCACTGCGAGTATGGCACTAGCCCACATTAAAGGAACAAGCTTCCCATGCCCCTGTATCCCAGCGTAAAGGTAAAAGAAAGGATTCTTCTCGCCTGGGATGTTGCTATAAAAGGCGGTAAACACTTCAAGCAGTAAAAAGAATACATTGGCAACCATTGCATAGGCCACAATTTTACTGATTGACTGAATAACCTCTGTTCCGGGATCAAATTTGGTGAGTTTCCTTACTACCATGGCCAGGATTATCAGCAAAGCAGGACCTGCAGCAAACGCAGAAGCAAGAAAACGTGCCGCCATGATAGCAGTAAGCCAGTACTCCCTTCCAGGCAAACCTGCATAGAGGAAGGCCGTTACAGTGTGAATGCTTATCGCCCACGGTATCGATATATACACAAGTGGCTTAACCCAAGCCGGTGGAGGAAATCCCTTGCGCTCGGCACCCATGCTGGTCCAGCCAATTACAATATTGAGCAGTAGATAGCCGGTCAAAACCAGGAAATCAAAGAACATGATAGAATTTGGGGTTGGGTGCAGTATAACGTTCATTACCCTTGTAGGTTGACCCATATCCACAAAGATAAACGTCATGCACATGGTAACGGCAGCTACAGCCAAAAACTCCCCAAGAATAACAATCTTGCTAAACTTCTTAAAGTTATGCAGGTAAAGCGGTATGACAAGCATAACAGCAGAGGCCGCCACACCCACTAGGAAGGTGAACTGGCCGATGTAGAGGCCCCAGGATACATCTCTACTCATGCCTGTTATCCCTAAACCATAACCAAACTGCCTGAGATAGAAAACAAAGCCTATTCCGATAAGAATGAGCAAAAATATTACCCAGGCCCAATACTTCCTACTACCCTCTAGCGCCTTCTCAAGCATTATCAGACCCTCCTCCTATAATATAATAGATATTTGGACCTGTCCCAAGCTCTGGTTTTCTTCTGATAGCGTAATTTGAGCTAAGGGCTTTTCTGACCTCTGAGTTAGGATCTGTTATATCGCCGAATAAAATGGCGCCGTTGGACGCCTCCACACAGGCAGGCATTAGGCCCTTTGCGAGCCTCTCCACACAGAACGTGCATTTCTCAACAACGCCTTTTGTCCTTGTTGGATAGTCGGGATTCTCATTTTTGATGTGAGGTCTTGGGTCTTTCCAATTAAAGCTCCTTGAGCCGTATGGACATGCTGCCATACAAAATCTACATCCAATGCAGCGGTGCATATCTTGCATAACAATTCCATCCGACCTCTTAAACGTGGCTTTTGTCGGACATACCCTTACACAGGGAGGGTTTTTGCAGTGGTTGCATAGCAAGAGAAATGGCAATTCCTTGAGAGACTCTTGCATTAACTCCGGCTCCTGTTGCTCAGGGAATGCATGCTCAAATGTGTCAGTCCATATCCACTTCACTTCATCTTTTGACTCACCAAAATCGGGAATATTGTGGATACTGTTGCAAGCGTTTATGACCCTTTTGTAATCTTCCTCTGTCTTAAACTTGCGCACATCGATAACCATGGCCCACTGCTTCGCCACAAGGGCTCCTGGCTCTGGCGTATACTGCGCTGCCTCAGCGTTATCATTCATGATAGCATCTACTATCGTCATACCGCCTAATGCAAAGACAGCAGAGGCGCCTACTATTTTTAGGAATTCTCTTCTATCGATGCCCATTACTTACCCTCCTTTGGCGCCAAATGGCAATCCCAGCAGTAGGGATTAACACCCGCATAGTTATGACAACTATCACAAAATTCCTTCTTGTTTGAGTGACACTTCATGCATGTATTCTGTAGACTTATGATGTATTTCTTACCGTCGCTGGCCACATAAACCCTACTGTTATCGCGAACCGCTGAATCCCGCCACTGGTTCAGCAACTGCATGTGCTCAGCTTTCATAAATGCAGTAGATTCAATGCACTTTTTATCCGCAAGTTTCTGTATTGCAGGTGTATCAATACTTGGCTTGGGTGCTACATTGGCCTTTCCAACGTTATTATAAAACGGGAATGTTACAACGGCTAGGAATATAAAGAGACCTAAAAGGATTTTACCGCCATTATACATCTTCAGCACCCTCCCTTTCAGGCAGATCCTCAAGCCGCAAGTCTTGTGTCCTCTTCTTCTCGCCCTTCATAACTAAAGCATTTGCCACAAGTTCATGAACGCCTGCTACATCCACGCCAGGAACCCAATATTTCATAAGAGTTGGAAGGGCCGCTCTATCGATAGCACATATATTTGCCAGCATATTCACGCCGTATCTCTCGTGGACGTATTTAACCGCATTTGCTCTTGGGAAGCCGCCTCTCAATCTCAATTCCATATTTTCTGCTGCATTCAAACCAGAACCGCTGCCGCAGCAAAATGTCTTCTCCCTTATAGTATCTTCAGGCATTTCGTAAAAATTATTGCAGACGTTTTTAAGGATATATCTTGGCTCATCAAGTATTCCCATGCCCCTTGCGGTGTTGCACGAGTCATGGAACGTCACCTTGAGATGATCATTGCGGCTTGGGTCAAGTTTTAGCTTACCATGCCTAATTAAGTCGGCTGTAAATTCGGCGATGTGAATCATTTTTGTCGATTTGGCATGCTCAAATTTTGTGCCTGTTATAGGTGAAACAGGTACCTCAAGAAAATCAGCAGGCCCATTCCATGTGTCCATATACTGGTTTATAACCCTCCACATATGGCCACACTCACCGCCCAGTATCCACTTTACACCCAATCTTTTGGCCTCAGCGTATATCTTAGCATTAAGCCTCTTGGCCATCTCCATCGAGGTGAAGAAACCAAAGTTGCCACCCTCGGATGCGTATGTGCTCCATGTGTAATCAAGACCGATTTCGTGTAAGAGCATCATATAGCCCATACATGTGTACGTACCGGGATCGCCAAACATATCGCCCGATGGTGCGACAAAGAGGACTTCAGCACCTTTTCTGTTGAAGGTCGGCTCGACCCTGATGCCCGTTATCTCCTCTATATCGTCTATCATGAACTCAAAGTTGCCTTTGATCGTGTGGGGCTCAAGCCCAAGGTGGTTGCCCTTCATATAGCAATTTGATACAGGACCTGCAATCCAATCTGTGTTTAGACCGATAAGATTCAACAACTCCCTGCCAATCATTGTGATTTCGGCCTGATCAATGCCGTATGGGCAAAAGACTGAGCAGCGACGGCACTCTGAGCACTGGTAAAAGTAATACCACCACTCCTTAAGCACGTCTAGCGTAAGCTCCCTACCGCCTGCAAGTCTTCCCAACATCCTCCCTGAAGTCGTGAAGTACCTTCTATAAACCGACCTCATAAGTTCTGCCCTGAGAACGGGCATATTTTTAGGGTCACCCGTACCAAGGAAGAAGTGACACTTGTCAGCACATGCACCGCATCTTACACAGATATCCATAAATAGACGGAAGGAACGATACTTTTCAAGTCTTTCCTTCATGCCATTTAAGATTATCTCTTTCCAGTTTTCGGGCAGTTTCCAATCCTCTTCCGCAGGAGACCATCTCCTGGGGTTTGGAAAATCAACTATTTCAAGATAGTCAGGCCTTGCCCCGTTACAATACATCCCCTCCCGGAATTCTACAGGGGTGTCCATCCAGCCCGTTTTGGGAAGTTTATAATCTATCGTTGATAGCTCCTCTGGTTTTGGAACTTTTGCCATATTCACTCCTTTCCCGCTGGTATCACAGCGTCTTTTGTTTCCTTTTCAGATCCTCTACTAGTCTTCTATCAATGCTGCCGAGGGACGTTCGACCGGTATCCCAGCGTTTTCCATTTTCTCTCTGAATTCCTCCTCATACTCTTCGTATGTGTGGACTTTGACAGGATAATTCCATGGGTTAATGTGCCTTACCGCACGGCTGTTGTTCGCCAGATTTCTTGTTGGGCTGAGAAACACACCACCCATATGCACCAGCTTACTAAAAGGGAAGTAAGCAAACAGAGAACTGACAAGGAATATATGGATATAGAATATAGCGCTAACTCCATCCGGGATAACAGGGTTAAAAGTCACCAAACCCATCGTTAGCTCTTTCACGCCCGTAATATCTACCCTGAAGAAATACCTCATAAGGATGCCTGTAGAAGCAATCGCCATAATTAAAAAGAGTGGGAAATAATCGGACGCGAGAGAAATATAGCGTACCTTTGGTATATAAAATCTTCTAAGCAGCAGGTAAGTTACAGCCACCAGCAATATTACGCCCGTTAGAAATAGCCTTGGAGTACCGATCTGTAAAAAACCATCAAGGCTTTCCAATAAACCTAAGTATGCTGGGGCGGGAGTTGCAAAGAATCTGATGTGTCGAAGCAGGACAATCCAGAACGACCAATGAAACGCTATCGCTGCCAACCATAGCCATTTAGCCGAACCATAGCCAAGCTTCCCATCCCTCAATTCGCTCTGGGTGTTTCTGAAAAGTGAACGGAAGAGAAGTATCTCGAGTACCATTCTACCGATCACACCTGCTGTACTGGAGGGATTATCGAGTTTAGCTTGCTTTATCCATGGGAGGGATTTTTGCTGACCGCCAGTTGTAGTGATAGCGAAAGGGACGGGCGACTTTCCCCACGTTATTACGCGATAAATAAACCCCACAATGAAAGTTAGTACTGCCGCATAAGGTATCGCTATTCCAAAGAAAGACTGCAAACCGGCAGCTTCAACTCCTATGTAAGCAAGCAAGATAAGCAGTACCACTACAACAAAGGAAGATAAAGCTCCCATTCTCTCACCTCTTTTCTTTGTCTTGAGTTTATCTTTTTATATTTGAACCTTGCTCTTGTGCCCCGTACAATTGTCTCTGTCTCTGTAGCAGCCTGAAGACCATATTTTTCGCCTCATCTACTTTTAGCTCATTGATCTTCTCACGCGATTGCATGTAAATATCAAAGGACATAAGCGCAAGGGTATCTATTTTTGACTCGAGTGAAGATAACGTTTCATTGTCTATAACGCCATGTGTGTCGCTAACATTCCGAAGCTCTTCTTTGATTATCTTTTTTAGATGGAAGATAAAGGCCACAGCTTGTGAAGGAGAAAAATTCTGCACAGCTCTGAGTTTGATGATATTATCGAGGAGAGGAGTGATTTCTTCAAATGGCACCCCTCTTATAAGTGCCTCAATGATACCGTCTATGCCCTCATGGATAGTATATCCCACCGCACCTGTAAACCTGTTCTTAGTTCCTTTTAAGAAGCCTGCAGCTTCGGCTGGATACGTCTCCATTATCACATCAAACCAGCTCTTCAGGATAGCGGGCTTCTTCTCCCTTAAGATGTCCTTAAGCTTTGCTTCCATATTGCCTCCGTTTCTGGCAATTCTGCTTACCAGGCACACCAGTCTTTGCTTCTGGCCTTATATTGGCCTTTCCGGTAACATAATTAAGTGAAGATCTCATAAGGGTATCCTTACTTCCATCTTTTTCACCTCCTTGACCACCTTTCATGCCATTATAAAACATGTCTAACGTGAATAAAACACCAAACAACTCGGTAATAACGCGTTAAAGCCAGATAGCTTATCTGTCTACATACCGATAGTAAAACCAATAATCTCAGCACTATTTTCTTTTTATCCCCCGTAGAGCCTACTTTGTATTTCGCTAAATTGAGACGCTCCCTTAATGGTCTTTAAGTTGTTTCATTTATCTTTTTCCTCGCTATGGTTAGCTTTTGAGCCAGGCAGAAATCTTCCTTGCATATGCCTATAATTCCGACCACCAATCCTGGTATATGCCAGCTATCTTCATGGAAACGACGTTATTAATTTCAATGATTTACTAGTATTCGGAATCAGTCAAGGGTGAATGCTGTTTTTGCATAAATACTTCTTCTAATACTTATAAAATTCATGAGGGATATGCTTTTTAGTTATAAGGCGCCAGGTTTCACCCATACTTCCAGATTATGTATAACTTAATTTCATTTAGATTGCTTCCAGATATTTATTCGAATCGCTAAAAAGTGGCGTTAACCCAAATTAAATATCTGATGCGAACGGTAAAGCAAAAGCGAGACCCTCTGAAGTAAACCCCTAAAACCGGACAAGAAAATAGTCTTGCCTTTTTATCCGGTCTTAAGGCTTATAGTCCAAGAGCTATACAAACGCGAGGTTTTGCTACTCAAGAAACAAGAATTTCAGAATAAACGAGTTAAGAAACTCTTGGGAAAAAGACAACTTCTTCTTGTGGCTTATCTTGATAAAGCTTTTCCTCTAGACCTTCTAAAAGAAGAGCAAAACAAGATTGCAGACGCTTTATTGACCGCTGAGACCAGACTTGAAGAATTAACAGCTACAAATGATGAAGTTGAGGAAACCATTTATTTGGCTATATCCATGCTTCTAATTGCCATGAAGCTTACAAAAAAAGGATCGCCGAAGACCAAGAGAATGTTTAACCAAGCACTCTTTAAGAAAATCTATCTAAACGGCAAAAAGGCTAGCAATCATGAGTTTGCTGAGCCTTTTGACGTAATTTTTTTCTCCAAGTTCAAATAAGAATTTCTGGTCGGGGCGACAGGATTTGAACCTGCGACCGCACGGCCCCCAGCCGTGTGCGCTACCAAGCTGCGCTACGCCCCGTCTGAATTTGCACAGATATTATAACAAATATTTTAACGTTACGACATGGCTGCTTAGCGGTCACCCTATATCTTCAAGCAGATTTTCGCTAATTAATTCATTAAATCTGTCCTCATACTCAGGTACTGTGGCAATGGGAGGCTTCATGGATTCCTCGATAGCTTTGAGCTCAAGATAAAACTGGCTGGGTTCGTGCATGATGAGCTTCATTGTTTTATTCATCTTTTGCAATAGCTCTACACGGTGCCTCTTTTCCAGATTTTCAATAACAACCTGAATTATTGCGAAAGACATCTTGCTCAAATTTTCCAAAGACTGATTGCGGTGTATGCGCTCTATTAAATCAACCTGACCGATAACATCTAGCCCAAACTGCTCTAGTATATTTATGAGCAGGCCCATCTCTACACCGTAACCGTTGTAAAATCCAACCTTCTCTAGTACCTCACGGCGGCCTGCATACTCACCGGAAAGAGGCTGCACCAGCCCAGATAACTCAGGAAAGAAAAGGTTTAAAAGCGGCCTCGCCGTTAGCTCGGTTACTCTTCCACCACCGGTTTCTATAAATTGATCGCCGATTTTTACCGGTCTTCTATAATAGCCCTTTACATATTTTATCCTGGGGTACTTAAGAATTGGGCCGACCAAGCCATACACAAAGCGCGGGTGGATATTTTTTATATCAGTATCTATCCAGGCGATTATGTCTCCTTTTAACGCGTAGAGGCTTTTCCACAGGGCACAACCTTTACCAAGACGAGATCCCCACTGCGGCAATATCTCGTCGTCTTTAAAAACTTTTATGCCGTAGCTTTTTGCAATCTCGACTGTCTTATCCGACGATCCGCTATCAATCACGGCTATCTCATCGAGCAATGGGTACCTGTCGTACAGATAACCCTTAATAGTTTCGATGATGTCTCCTATGGTCTGCTCTTCGTTTAAAGCCGGTAAGCCAAGGCTTATGGTCAAGCCCTGTCTAAGTTTAAGCTCAATTAGTTTTTCGATATTGGAAAATTCGCTGGCATGAAACGTATTCTCCGCAAACCACTTGTCAACGACTTCAGATATGCTAGCGGTACTTTCCCCATTTCTCAACCTCAGTAGCTCCTCTGGCAAGAAGGTCGTGTTAGTTGCGGCATCAACTGCCTGTGCAATCAAAACGGTTGCATCGGTATTGTTAATCACTGTTTTTATTACACGCCCCAGCCGTGTCCCATTCGATTTTGAGTACAGCGGCGTTCCCATTATGATAAGGTCGTGCTGTGATGCTTCCTTGATAATCGTTTCCGCTGTATTATTTGAGCAAGCAGCCAAGAAGTTATAGTCGTCTTTATTAAGGCCTCTCCTTACTAGATAAGAGTTTAAGAGCGCCTCTTCGCGCCTCATTTCTTTGTCGGTAACATCTTCGTTTAATATGCGCATTATTGTAAGCTCCGCATTAAATTTATGCGAAATCGCCATGACCGTATCAATGATCAGGTCAACATGAGGCGCTCCCCTAAGAGGAACTAGAATTTTCCTTATGTTCTTCTTTTTTCCCGGCCTTATAATAAGCAAATCGGTCGAAGATTTATCGAGCACTTCATTTATTAAAACACTTTGGCTCATATTGCCCTTATCCTCATCTAACCATGGGATTATTAAGAGATTGCAGCTCTCATCTTTTACAGCAGCATCTATTGCATCCCAGATGCGCCGTGATACCTTGACGCGATTTCTTATCTCGATTGCATGAGCATTGTCAAACCAATTCAAGTTCTCCAGAAAATTGCGAAAATTCCTGGCTTGTAGCGCACCCGTACTTAAAGACATCTCTTCCGGTACCTCAACGGTACCAAGAATGACTAGGCTACCTTGCTTTTCAGCTAAAATTGAAGACGCTATTTTTATAGTGTCCGTGCTTATATCGCTGCCTACTAGCGGCAGCAAAATTTTAAATTCAGAGGACGAATAGAACACTCCATTACCTCCCGTATCCATGCACGGATGTTTCTCTATGATATACCCATCGTTAAAAAATTCTGCTTTCGAGCCAAGGCGGTAACTAATTGATAATTGCTATATCGCATAAGCGGCTCAACAAGATATATCACTTCAGGGCTCGATATTTTACTAATGGATTGCAAGCTTGACTAACATGTTCTTGATGTGAAATTTATATACCCAAAACCATCACTGCGTAAAAGCAATTATTAAACAATATAGGTCCAGCTAAGTTTTTTTAAGCTCTACAACCATTCTATTGCTATGTCTCAGGTGGACACACAAGTGAAGGGAATCTTAGGATAATGTTTGGATTTGACATTTGAGCCACCTATCTGCTCATTCCATGTATGACTCTACGTGCGCACTCTAAGAGTGAACTTTTTTCTTAAGCACAACTATAACTCCTCTGTCTCCCTGAATAAATTGCACTTCATCCATAAGTTGCTGCATAAGATAAATGCCCCTACCTCTATCCCGTATCAAATCAGGCGGTCTCCACTCAGTCAGGTTCGGGTTGTAACCTATGCCTTTATCAGAGATTGTTACCTTGAAATAACCATGCTCAAGGCCACAGCTAACCCTAATATTATTATCCTCGCCATCTGGAGATTGCCCATGCAGGACACAATTGGTAACCGCTTCACAGACGGCTATGAGAATATCGGATGAATCAGCCTTGGATATTGGGGTTTCTCTTAGCGCTTCGGCGACAAATCTTCGTGCATCGGTTACAGCAATAGGCTTATTGGAAATTACAAGCTCTTTTACCGGAGCTTCATCGATGTCCTTTATGCATTTTAAGACTACTATTGTAAAGTCATCTATCATGTCGCCTGTTGAGAATCGCACAGTTTGCTCAAAGATAAGATTTGCTAATTCCTGACTTCCAAGATGTGCAAACTTCTTGACCAATCTCCTCAAGCGTTCGAAACCATAGCAATCCCCCCGGCTATTTCTCATGTCGGTAACACCGTCACTTAGTAGAACAAGAATATCGCCCTTTCTTAGCTTTACCTGCTGCTGTTCGATAAAAAGGTTCTGCTGAATACCAAGGGGTGTTTGAGGCGACCACAGATATTTTGTAACACCATTTGAGAAATAAAGCGGTGGCAAATGGCCGGCATTAGCATAAACAAAGTTTGCGGTTGCCGGATTATAGACACCATATATAGTCGTTACAAAGACTTCAGGGGACGTATCTTCCCAGAGTATCTGGTTTAATGCTCTTAATGGTGATATTACTGAGTCGGTATTTGCGGCTGCCGACCGTAATATATACTTATGCATAGATACAAGAAGGGCTGCGGGCAGGCTTTTGCCCGAAACATCACCAATTGCTATACCTACTTTGCCTTTATCCAGGGGAATAAAATCAAAGTAATCGCCGCCTATTTGCTTAGCAGGCTTGCACATGAAACCTATATCAAGCCCGGCTACCTCCGGCCTGACTCTCGGCAGAATATTCTTTTGTACTTCGGTAGCGATTCGCAGGTCGTGATGGTAGGTCTCAAGCTCATGGTCTTTTGTTATATCCCTTATCGAACCTATTACTCCTCTTTTTTCATTGGGGTCTATTAAAGAGTGATTGATCTCGACAAACTTTAAGTCACCATTCCTTGAGCGAATGTTGGCTTTTATTTTTTCCATATGTCCGTTCTTTCCATGCATCGGGCATATATCGCATGGTGGACCATCAACATAAACATCTTTAAATACCTCATAGCATTTCCTACCAATAGCTTTGTCGACGCTTTTGCCAGTTATTTTCTCCAGGGCCGGATTAAATAACTGGATTCTAAAATCAGGATCGACTACAAATACACCCTCCCTGGTCCTCTCAAGAACAACAGCGCTTTTTGCCTTTTCTTCAAGCAACTCGACTGAGAGCTCTGCCTCTCTTCTTGCCACCTTCTCTTCGGTCACCCTTGTGTAAAGCTGATTATTCCGGATGGCAATAGCAAACTGGTTAACAAAAATATTTATTATTGAGAGGCGCTCTTCATTAAAGAAACGTGGTTCCTTTGAGTATAATGTTATAATCCCGCAAGCTTTTCCCTTAACCAGCAAAGGAATAAGCACCCTGGATCTTAACGGCTCGCCTATTTTAATCAATGGCGTGAGTGATTCATCGTGTTCCTCCAAGTTGTCAATAATAATCGGTGCTCTGCTTCTATAGGCCTTCCCTATTAATGTATTATTAGTTACCGGTATCCTCTTTTCTTTAATAACTGAGAAAGATATACCCCACTTATAAGCCAGCTCAAGAGTCTCATCAGACCGGTCGCTTAAGAAAATAGCCCCGTGCTTTATCCCAAACAACTTCTTTAAGGCCTTGCCTATTTGCTTAAATATCGACTCCAGGTCCACCTCGCTTGCAATTATTTTAGAAACCTCTAATATCATTGCCAGCTTTTCGGCCTTTGATAAGGCCTCTTCATACAAACGTGAGTTATCAATAGATATGGCAATCTGATTCGCAAAAATCTGCAAGAGTTCGATTTCTTCCTCGAATCTCGCCCTGTCGCGAGTCCAATCAGATGATAGGCCTAGTATTCCAATAACCCTATTTTGAACAATCAGCGGAATACCAAGAAAAGAATCGAAATATTTGCTGCATTGCTCATCGTTAAGTCTTAGCCTTCCATTTACTGAGGTTATTAGTAACGGTTTCTTTCCCTTGAAAATCCTTGCTTTACCAGCCTTATCAAAAACTAGCTTTTTCCCTGCTATATTTATATCATTATCAGCTAAAAACTCGGTAATGCGCAGCTCGTTCCCCAGTGCATCGCAAAGGGCAATGCCTACCATCTTCGTATTAAAAAATTTCGATATAGCGGCAACTACCGTCTTTTGAATCTTCTTGCTATCATGCGATGAGCTTATTTTTTGGCTCACGCTGAAGAGATTTTTTAGACCTTTTACTCTATATTCAAGCTGTCGGTAAAGCTGCGCATTTTGAATTGCTATGGACGCCTGGTTTGCCAGTGTGGTAAGAACCTCTTCATCGGCTTCGGTAAAAAGACTTCCATCCTTTTTCAGGCTAGCCATAACCAGACCGCATGGCTTTTTATTTTGGTCGATAAGCGGCACACCCAGAAATCCTCTAAGGGGAAGATTACCAGGCTTCTCAATACCTCCTCCCTCAAGAAGCCTGATATCATCTAATCTAAGCGGTTTTCCAGTGCGCAGAATCTGCGCATAAGCCTTTACATTGTAGGAAAACTTATCAGCCGGGTTCTCACTTTGAGCAGGCACACCCAAAGTAGGATCAATGTTTGATGTGCGATACTCAAAACGCCCAGTTTTCGGATCATACAATGCGGCGGCGGCCATCAACGAGCCAACCGCCTCTCTTGCAGCGTTTACAATCTCCTCCATCATTTTGCCTATATCCATTTCTGCAACAATTTGGGATATATGCGTATGCAAAATCCTTAGCTCTTCTGCCTTCTTTTTTGTTTCTTCAAAAAGTTTGATGTTCTTTAGCGCTGCAGCAACTGGGCCTGCGAGTGATTGAAGCAGCTTTAGGTCATCGTTACTAAATCTTGATGGCCTTGCACTAAAAGCCTCAAGCACCCCAATAACCTGTTCATCCTGCTTTATTGGCACTCCAACATATGACTTAAACTGTTTTTGATTGATCCAGGGTCGATCATGAAAGCGGCTTTTTGATCGGACATTTTTTATCAGCAAGGGATTTTTGTTTTTAACAATGCTTGCCGCTGGATCATCCTTTAATGGAACATTTCCAAAACCCTTTAGTATCTTGTTATGTCCCGAAGCTACCTGAAACTCGAGGCAGCCTCCTCTAACAAGCAATATGTCGCATAAATCAGCCTCTGCTATAGCTATGCCCGCTTGCGTAATTTGGCGGGTTAGCCTCTTTAAATCGAGTGTACTTCCCATAGCCTTCCCAAGATGCATTAGTGAGGCTTTAGTAACTATATCGCGACGCTTTGTTGTATCAAGATAGTGTATTCTGCTAATCCCATCAGATATGTGGTTTTTTAAAGCATCAAGCAGACTCCTTGTTGCGGGGTCGCTCTTTAACCTCTTGTCGCCATATAATGCAAGAACTCCAAGATTTGAGCCTTTATCGTCTAAAGTTATAATTGTAAAACAACGGCTATCGCTTATAACGTCTTTAGGGAGATACTTAAAAAGGGCTTTTTCGACATTTGTATTCTTCCTAATGACTATAGGCTGTTCGCGGATAAAACCATTACTGGTGACTTCAATAAAATCGGTCCCTTCGTTGCTTCTGAGTAATATAATGCCTGTTTTGGCTTTGAAGATGACAAGAAACGGCTCAAGAATTCCGGATAAGATTTGTTGCATTTCATGTCCGATGTCAAGGTTGCCTTTAACTAGCTGAGTAAATGTTTTTTGCCAGAATTTTTCGTCTTCGTCGGAAAAATCTAAATCCAATCCCACTAAATCCTCGATAGCTGTATTTCGATCGTTAATTGACATACGGTGCGCCCCCTGGTCTTGCTATGTAAATGTGTTATCGGATTGCTTATTAGGTATGTAAGCGGTCAATAAAAATACCAAATTTCAGATTACCCGTTACGTGTTTAGATTAAACAAGAATCGCAAAAACTCTCAAAAAACTTTTGCTTGCTTTAATGTGGTGAAGGTACAAGAATATGGAAAACATTCCAGCAATTTCTCCACTACATTATCCATTACTGTCCATAAAAGTGGAATAGAGGAGCGCAAACAGTCCAACCTATTGATATATTCTAGCCCCGGAGCTGTGAATTTTGTATTCTTAAGAGTGCAACGCAAGTATTAATGAAAGCGATAAGGAGACATAAAATATGCCTGAACTAAGACAGGATCCCGTGACAAAAAACTGGGTTGTCATTGCTAAAGAAAGAGCCAAACGGCCACGTGACTTCATTGAGGGAGGAGCCGGAGCACCACCTGTTTGCCCCTTCGACTATGGACATGAATCGATGACCCCGCCTGAAACGTTTGCATTCAGGCCAGACAATATACCGCCCAATTCACCTGGTTGGATAGTAAGGGTTGTTCCAAATAAATTCTCCGCTTTTACGCCAGACAATTTTGAGGAATCAAAAAATGGCTTGTTCAAGACCCGTAAAGCATACGGAGCCCACGAGGTTGTAATACACGGGCCTGATCATAACTTGGATCTGGCCACCTATCCCATACAGCAGTCTGAGGCAGTTCTAAAAGCGTATGTGCATCGTTATAGGTATCATATGTCACAACCGTACGGCAAATATATTCTTATTATTATAAATCATGGAAAACCGGCTGGGGCATCGCTTGAGCACGACCACTCGCAGATTTTTGCTATACCTTTTATTCCGCCATTGCCCAATTCTGAGCTTAAGGGAGCCGCCAAATATTATCAAGCTAACAATCGCTGCGTCTACTGCGATATGATAGCATCTGAAATAAAAGATGGGCACAGAGTCATCGAGATAACAGACAACTACATTGCCTACGTCCCTTTTGCGGCGAAACTTCCTTTTGAAACACGGATTATGCCGGTTAAGCACCGCCCACAGTTTGAAGAAATATCCGATGGCGAAATAGAAGAGCTTGCCGCCGTATTTAGAAGGTCGCTCAGACGCTTCTATTTCGGTCTTAGAGACGTACCCTATAATATGTACCTGCACACGAGCCCTCCCGGCTACGATATGATTGAAAGCTACCACTGGCATATATCCATAATCCCTAAGCTAACAGTAGCCGCCGGGTTCGAACTAGGCGCAAACGTATGGATAAATGTGACCCTACCTGAAGATGCTGCAGAATTTTTAAGAAGCATAGAGGAATAGCCTACCGGGCGCCCTCAAGAGCTAAAGAACTGCCTGGGCCTTTCGCTTAGTTCAGGATAAACTTCCTCTATCAATGGCTGAATAAGATTTTTGCATTAACGAAAAAGTGGAGCTTCATATGAAGCTCCACTGAGACCGCTGACAAACCCTACTACAGTTAATTTTCTATATTTGTCGCTTAGGCGGTTTTAAGCAACTCGAGTTGACCTCTGATCTGACCGCCTTCTCTTTCGAGTATTTCCTCATAAGCCCTGATGTAGTTATCAACCTGTTTCTCTACGCTAAAATAACGCTCAACATGCTTCCTGCAGTCCATTGTGTCGATTTCGTCCACTCTTGCAACTGCCTTGACCATATCATCAGTGCTGTCGCAGATAAATCCAGTCTTGCCGTGTGCGATTACTTCAGGCACTGAACCGTTCCTCATCGCAATAACAGGAGTTCCGCATGCCATGGCCTCTGTCATAACTAAGCCAAACGGTTCGGGCCACTGGATTGGGAAGAGCACGCAGCTTGCTTTCTGATACATCTCAATCTTGGTCTTGGTATCGATCTCACCGATAAGCTCAATATTCTTTGCCCCTTTAAGTACCGGCTCAACCTTCTCTTTAAAGTAGGCTCTCTCATGCGGCTCGGTCATCTTTGAGACCATAATCATCTTCTTGCCGGTTTTCTTAGCCACCTCAACAGCAACATGCGAGCCCTTTTCCGGATTCATTCTACCAATAAAGAAGATAAAATCTTCCTTATCCTCGCGGTAGGTATACTTAGCTGTATCGACTCCGTTATAGATGGTGCCGATAAAGTTGAGGTCGCCGAATCTCTCCCTCTGGTAATCACTAATTGCATTGTAGTAAATGCTGTCTTTCAGTCGGTGGTAAAAATCTTTTGCTTCTTGGGTTGCCGGGCCATGGAGTGTGTGAAGTACCGGTGTATCCACGAACGACCCTATAACTGGGCCAATTAAGCCGCTGTGGTCATGGATTAGGTCAAAATCACCGGCCGCCTGATAGGCATTCATTACATGTAAAAGATCTGGATAAGTCTGGCCAATCTTCTCGCTCGGCGCAACGTCGTATACACTTACAAGCTTCGCATCTGTAACTGAGTCACCCGCTGCAAACAAAGTGACATCATGGCCTTTTCTTACCAACCCCTCAGTTATGCAGTGAACGACGTACTCAATGCCGCCATATCCTTTCGGTGGTATTGCGTACCAAATTGGAGCAATCTGTGCTATCTTCATGACTTCTCCTCGCTTTCTTTCATCAATAGTTCTGTTCCTGGTTCTGACTCTTGCTTGCAAAATAATCGTTAAAAAATTCTACAGCGGCTTTAACTTTTACCGATATAAGTATCACCGATATAAGTATCGAGTTCGCAAAATAGGTACTTTAGAGGTTTTTTGTATGGGATAATATGGAAGTTTTTTATAAACCATGCTGGTAGATATTGTAATTTACAATAAATACTGTAACATATGTGATTTTAGAGGCAGTTTTTCGCCGGTACGTAGCGGGAATAAATCATAGTACAAGGAGAATGATGCCATGTTAACACCAGTTCCTGTTGGGACAAAATCGCTAAAAGATTATGAGAACATTGTTGATGAAGAAATTATCGAAAAGGTTCGACAGCTCGGTAAAGATATGAAGGGCGCAAGGATTCTAAACATCAACTCTACTGCCTTTGGTGGCGGAGTCGCCGAGTTGCTTTACACGCTCGTCCCCCTTATGAGAGATGTTGGACTTGAAGCCGATTGGCAGGTAATCCCCGGCAGCGAGGATTTCTTTACTGTAACTAAGCTATTCCATAACGCTCTTCAGGGTATGGACTTAATCGCAACCCCTGAGATGATCGAAGCGTATTTAAAGCAAAACGAGCAAAATGCAGAGCAGTTTACAGGCGATTACGACGTTGTAATGGTGCATGACCCACAACCGGCGGCAATGCTTGCCTTCCTAGATGATAAAGGAAAGAGGAGCGGCAAGTGGATTTGGCGATGCCATATCGACCTTACAGCAGCAAAATTATCTGTCTGGGAATTCTTAAAACCATACCTGGAGCTGTACGACGCTGCCGTCTTTACTATGCCGCAATACGTAAAAGAAGGTTTCCAGATGGAGAAGATTGCGATAGTGCCGCCGACAATCGATCCTTTGAGTCCAAAAAATATGGACATTAGCACTGAAACAATAAACAGCATCCTTGAAAGATATAATATAGACCCAAATCGACCAATTGCCACTCAGGTATCAAGATTCGACCCATGGAAAGACCCGCTTGGGGTAATCGACGCCTACAGGATCGCAAAGAATGAGATTCCAGATTTACAGCTTCTCATGATTGCCTCCATGGCAACCGATGACCCAGAAGGCATGCACTATTATGAAAAAACCTCAAGACATGCCGGCGGTGACCCAGACATTCATCTTCTCTCTAACCTCGAAGGCGTAGGTAACCTTGAAGTCAATGCCTTCCAGAGAGCATCCGATGTTATCATACAGAAGTCTACCCGAGAAGGATTTGGTCTTGTTGTAAGCGAGGCCCTATGGAAAGAAAAGCCGGTAATCGGTGGCGACGTTGGCGGAATTCCGCTTCAGGTTATAAACGGCCAAAATGGGTATCTTGTAAGCAACGTTTTTGACTGCGGTCAAAGATTAATCCAATTGCTTAAAGATCCGCAGATGGCGCGTGAAATGGGTGCGTTCGGTAAAGAGCATGTGAGAAAGAATTTCTTAAGTCCAAGACAGCTGGCCGATTACATGGACCTATTTAATTACCTGTATACGAGCGGCACCTTAAAGATTGTAGTATAATAGCATAAAGCGTAACGTCCGTAGCATAGCACGGTAACTCTAAAATTTAATTAACGTCCAAGGCTATAATCTTAAGGAATGGTCGACTTGCAAAGCAGTATTAGGGAACGAGGATCGCCAGGCCTTACGAAGCTTCTCAAAAATAGGCCTATAATTATAGCGTCTAATCGCGGTCCGGTCGAATTCAGGCAAGACAATTCCGGCGACATAGAAATGAAAAGAGGAGGCGGAGGGCTCGTAACGGCTATGACAGCCGTTAGCGAGGCGGCGCATGCAGTGTGGATATCGGCCGCAATGAATGATGTGGAGCGATCAATAGCGCAGGACAACTCGTTGATAGGCTTCCCCGAAGACAGCCCGCAATACCGTGTCAAGTTGGTTAATATACCAAAAGACGTATACAACAGTTATTATAACACCATAAGTAATCCCCTTCTTTGGTTTATTCACCACTATATTTGGAATCTAACCGAGACCCCCTCATTTACTGCTGAGACTCATCAGGCCTGGAAAAATGGATATGTCGTTGCAAATAAGCTTTTTGCCGAAGCAGTGGCTAAAGAGAGCCTCAAACATGACAGCCCAATAATAATGCTTCAGGATTACCACCTATTTATTGCTGCTAAATATATAAGGGAGATCACAGACGAACCATTTTTATTTCATTTTACACATATCCCCTGGCCGGAGCCGGATTACATGAGCATCCTGCCCTTCGATATACGGCAACAACTTCTAAAAGGAATGCTTGCAAATGATATGGTTGGCTTCCAGTCAAGACATTATGCAGGCAACTTCTTGCTCTGTTGTGAATCTTTGCTCGGCGCCCAGGTAAACTGGAGAAAAAGAACTGTTGTCTGGCAGGGTCGTGAGGTTTACGTGCGCACCTATCCCATATCAATTGACCACGCCAACCTGCATAAGATGAGCGAAAGCAGTAAAGTGCTAAAGCTTGAGCAAAAACTGCTTGAAGAAAACGAGGGCATGAATTTGATCGTGCGCACCGACAGAAGCGACCCTTCGAAGAACATCGTCCGGGGATTTATGGCCTACGATGTTTTGCTCACCAAGCACCCAGAGCTAAAAGAAAAAGTTAAGTTCCTTGCGCTTCTGTATCCAACGCGTGAAAATATCCGGGAATACAAAAGGTACCGCAGTGAGATAGAGGCAACCGTTGAGGCAATCAATAAGCGGCACAAAACCAAGAAGTGGACCCCTATCTATTTAAGACTTAAGGATAATTACCCTGAATCAATTGCCGCACTTAAATGTTACGACGTATTGCTGGTCAACCCCATTTTTGATGGCATGAACCTTGTGGCAAAAGAAGGTCCCGCAATAAATACGCGCAACGGCGTTTTGGTTCTCTCACAGAACGCCGGTGCATCGTCTGAGCTTGGCAGCTCGAGCATTATCGTAAACCCCTTTGACATCGAAGAGACCGCCAACGCAATGTATCAGGCACTTACCATGAGCGACTCCGAAAAACAAATTCGCGCAAAATCTCTAAAAGAGGTTGTAGAACAAAACAACTCAATTAAGTGGCTGCACTATCAGTTAAAAGATATCGTAAGTTTGGAGAAGAAACGTGTCAGTGTCAGGGTGTCAGGGGACGTTCCTGAAAAACTGAATAATTACATAACCACCTGATCATATATGTTATCTACTAACAATTTTAGCGTTTCATCCTCTTTAAAACGCACCCTTATGTTTTTTACAGCATGACTTACTAAGGAATCATCCCGTCCCAAAATATTAGCTATTTCACTACACTGAAAATCGCACATTTCTTTTGCTATATATATGAAGATGTACCGTGGCAGCACAACCGCTCTAGAACGTCCTTTGCTCAGAATATCAAGCTCCCCCAAACAAAAATGCTCAGCAACTTTCTCAAGAATGCTTTTTAGGCTTGGCCTTTTACAAGCTTTGAGCGCAGCCTTACATGTCTTTGCTTCATCAAGCCTTTGGCTTAAGTCTTCGATAAATTCATCATCACCTAGAAACCTTTCATGTTCTGTTATGTAAAGGTCTTCTTTGTTGCTACCATTTATCCCGTCAAGCACAAAACAACCAAAAAGCTGCCTTGCTAAAAATGCCTTTTTAGAAAACATAGGCAAGACCAGTCTGGAGTCGACTAGCGTCCCTTTTGTATTTTGTAGGTAGTTGCTGTGGCTACTCCAAGGGTAACTTTGTGGCACATCAACGATGCCCGCTCTTACTGGGTTTAGATGGATATATCGGATTAGCTTAAGAAGATATCTGTCCGCATCGCATATGATCGATTTATATCGGCCCTGAAACACATGCCCTACCCTATTGTACTTTCGATTGTAATAACTTGCATATGAGGTTTGAACAATCCTCATGATATGCGATAGCGAACATGTCTTAGTACTGAGCAACAAGTGGACATGATTTGGCATAAGACAATAACTGTAGAGATAAAACTCGTAACTCTCTTTAGTTGTTCTAAGCTTTTTTATGTAATACTTGTAGTCTTCATGTTCATGAAAGATCTCTTGTTTGTTATTGCCTCTCGCTATTACATGATAAAGCGCGCCCGGATATTCTGCCCTTGGCCCTCGCGGCATCTGACCCTCCTACTAATAAGAACGATTGCCTTTTAGAGGATATTAACACAACTGCGCTTTTGTGCCTATAGTTATCGATGCTTCCATTGGCAGATGAAAGTTTTTCAGTTTTTCAGGAACGTCCCCTGTGTTTGAATCAAAATATTGCCTTCTGATATGATTAAACGTGTTAAATAATTGGTAGATGTTTCAGGCGACGACTATCCCGGGAGGTTAGTATGGATTTTGGATTAAAAAATAGACTCTCAAGAATCATCAAACCCGAAACAGGCAAGACTGTAATGCTTGCGGTTGACCACGGATACTTCCAGGGGCCTACCACTGGTTTAAGAGATCTTAAAAGCACCGTCACACCCCTTATCCCCCATGCAGATTGCCTGTTTATTACAAGAGGTATGCTAAGAACAAGCGTTGATCCAACAAACGATATTCCAATCTGCCTTAGAGTCTCGGGTGGCCCTAGCATACTTGGGGAATTGTCAAATGAAGATATCACAACGTCAATGGAAGAAGCTATAAGGCTTAATGCCTCAGGGGTTGGAATGTCTATTTTTGTTGGCGCACCCAACGAGGATAGAACAATATCTAATCTTGGCAGGTTGGTAAACGAGGCAGAGCGATACGGTATGCCCGTTCTTGCTATAACAGCGGTCGGCAGAGACATGGCCAGAGACGCGAGGTATCTTGCGCTTGCCTGCAGAATCGCCGCCGAGATAGGAGCGCACTTTGTAAAAACATACTATTGTGAGGAGTTTTACAAAGTGGTTGAAAGTTGCCCGGTCCCAATTGTTATGGCTGGCGGCAAGAAGATGCCGGAAAGAGATGCCTTGCAAATGACGTTTAATGCCATAAGTGAAGGTGCTTCCGGCGTTGATATGGGAAGAAATATCTTCCAGAGCGATAGTCCGATTGGCATGATGAAAGCAATAAGAGCGATAGTTCATAACGGCACATCGGTTGATGAGGCATTTGATATCTATCAAAGCTCAAAAAAGCAGCCGGCTGAAGTAT
Organism: Bacillota bacterium; assembly: GCA_023511485.1. Lineage (NCBI taxonomy): Bacteria > Bacillati > Bacillota > Bacillota bacterium. Next base: position 48,956 of record JAIMBH010000012.1, read on the forward strand.
AAATTAAACAGTTGAACCGTGAAAGTAGCTGTCTATTACAATAACAACGATATAAGGATTGAAGAGCGTCCTGTCCCCACAGTTTCTCCAGGAGAAATACTGGTCAGGATGGAGGCATGCGGTATCTGTGGTACAGATACGATGGAGTGGTACAGGATAAAAAAAGCGCCTCGCGTGCTTGGTCATGAGATGGCCGGTGAAATTGTAGAAGTTGGAGAGGGCGTAGATGGATTTAAGAGGGGCGACCGGGTATTTGTATCGCATCATGTTCCATGCTATCAATGCAATTATTGCGTCGCCGGCAATCACACAGCGTGCGAGCTGCTACATACCGGCAATTATGAACCCGGGGGATTTTCTGAGTTTATAAGGGTCCCTGCAGAAAACGTAAAATACGGCACACTTCTCCTTCCCCCCGAAATTACATATTCCGATGCAACCATGATTGAGCCACTAGGCTGTGTCATCAGAGGCCAAAGGATTGTTAACCTGGGAAAAGACCAGTCTGTTTTAATAATAGGCTCAGGAATCTCAGGTCTTTTGCATATTCAGCTTGCTAAACTTAAAGGTGCAAGAGTCATAGCAACCGATATCAATGAATACAGGTTGGGAAAGGCAATGGAGTTTGGCGCTGATCATGCAATCAACGCCGACAAATACTCTATAGATGAATTAAAAACCATTAATGGCGGCAGGTTGGCCGACATTGTTATAGTCTGCGCAGGCGCAGAAAAAGCAGTTATCGATGCCTTTTCTTCTATTGATAGAAACGGAAAAATATTATTTTTTGCCATACCCAGCACAGATATGGCGCTTCCATTTACAAGGTTTTGGAGAGATGAAGTAACGGTAACGTTTTCATACGGCGCAGCCCCAGAAGACCTTAAAGAGGCGCTTAAGTTAATCAAAAGCGGCAAGATAAATGCAAGGAAGATGGTGACACACAAAATTCCCCTTTCTGAGATAGTAAAAGGGTTCAAGTTAGCGCTGAGCGGAAAAGACTCTCTTAAGGTTGTAATAATTCCCGATAATTAACACCCTGATACACCCCTCTGTACATTCACCTTTAATTAAGGCTGTTATATCTATCTACCTGAGCATTTACTGCACGGCGCTTTGCCTCGTAGACGTCACGTTGAGCCTGGTATGCACCTACTTTTTTATTATAAGCCGCAACCTTTGCGTTGTAAGTCTCAACCATACTATTATACTTTGCAATCGCACCCTCATCGTAAGTTGCTTTCGCTTCTGCTTCTAACTGCTTAAGATTGCCATTAAGCTGACCCAACTCTGCCTTCAAAAATTCCAGCTCAGAATAAGAGGCATCAAGCTGCTTTTTCAGCTGATCTAACTCTGCTTTCCCGCCATTTATCTGCGAGAGCAACTTGCTTAGATACGCTGCCCTGCTTGAGTCTACTTCCATTGAGAAGTCTATATTTACCGAGGTGCCCCAATATTTATACATGTAAATATCTGAGCCACCCAGCACCTCGTCGTTTCGCACATCGGTCAGGTAGACATAAAGCGGCCTTAGCCTGTCAAAACTTGCGGCTTTTGTATCTCCCCATGTGGGGTCGAAAGGAACCCAGCCATACGGCCTTATATAGGCCTCGGCCCAAGCGTGGCCTTTTGATATTTTCTTATGGCCAGTCGGTGCATTTCCTCCCGTCGGGACTCCCTGCTGCTCTGAAGGCAAACCTCCCTCGGTAGGGATGCCACCCACGTATTTTGCGGGGATTCCCTTTGCCCTGCAGAGCGCCACAAAGACATCGGCATATTCAACACAGACGCCCTTTTTTGCCAGGATTGCGGCAGATGCACCTAGCGTTCTTCCGTTTGCCGCATTTGCCTTTTCATAATCGTAGGAGAGGGTTTGTAAATCAAAATCATAGATATTTCTTACAATACTAATATCGTCTTGCCCTTGTATTTGCTCCGAAGCGGCTTTTATAACTGGGTTGCTCAAGTCGATATACTCCTCCTCTTTTAAGTACATCTCGCCAGCCGAATCCGTAGAAGCAGAGCCGCTTGGATTACTTTTTGCAGTGGAAAGGTCGTACCTAAAGAGCTTTATTCGCGACTCAATACGAATATCAACAGTATCTTTGAGGTCATCGATAATAAATTCAGCGTACCTGTTATTCCCCAAATCAAACACTCTGGAAGGCTTTACGGAAAATTGCGTACTTAAAACTTGTTGCTTGCTCTCTAACGTTTTTGGTATTAAGGTGACTAACACAAACTTTGGCTTCATTCCAAGGCCAAGCCGATTGACAATACTTGGATTTTCCTTTAAGGGCACGACCCTATAATTAACTGCCAGAGTTATAAGGTCAGTGTTAGCCGCCTGTGCAGGATCGAAAGTGCCCGGGTCATTTGATTGCTCGCTAGCCAAGTCAACTAGCTTTGGAATTCCCCGGCCCGGAAAGTTATGTTTAAGCACATCCTCTTCTTGGGCCACTGAGGTTATCGGTTTCAGCACTTCTTTAGCCTGAGTGGATATACTTTGCATGCCATTAGGTGAACAACTGACGGTAAACAATAACATCCCAGCAGCAACAGCAATCGCCGTAACCTTGCCAGGAGCAGCATTAACTTTAAGCAGCATACTGCGAAAAAGTTGATAAACAGTAGTTTTAATATTAAGAGGCCTCATGGAAATTAGTATATCATTATCTAGACTGACTATGCCTATTAATCTTTAGTATTGCTTGTCGTAGTTCGGCCACTGCGCAAATGCGATATATAGCAGACCGACAATGTTAACTACCGGAAAAAATTGTGTTACTGCTATTACCGGTGGCAGGCCTACCCTCGAAGATATCTTCCATACTGCCACTGCCGGTAGTACTATTAGCATAAGTATTAAGATAACTTCAACCAAGCCTATACCTGCCATTAGCTCCCCCTTTGTCACAAATAACGCATTTATGGTATGTGAATACCTATTTTCTAATTCGCTAATTATACAGATACTCCCTGCTAATATCTATGTTTAATTGGTAAATAGGCTAACGATTACCCAACAACATCAAAATCGTGGCCTATACCACCCCGCTTGGCTTTCTCAAAAAGAATTTTTGCTGTTGCAATATCCTGAATGGCAAGTCCGGTCGAGTCGAAAACAGTTATTTCATCGCCCGTTCTGCCTTTTTTGACACCCGTTATTATTTCGCCCAGCGTAGAGTAAATATCGCTTGCAGAAAACTGCCCTCTCTTTACCGCCATATTGATTTCGCCGCTATGTACAGCCTGCGCTATATCATCAACAATAACCCTGGCCTCTTTTAATATTCTCGGGTCTAATTCTTGCTTTCCGGGTGCGTCGGCACCAATTGCATTGATATGGGCACCAGGTTTTATCCACTCCCGTCTGACGATAAACTCCCGTGCAGGAGTGGTCGTGCAGACTATGTCGCAAGCTGCGGCTTCTTCAATCTCCGCCTTTACTATCGGCTGATTCTTAAAACTTTCCTTTAACAACTCAACCTCATCATCACGCAAGCTCCAGGCGTATATTTTATCGAAAGCAAAGATATTCAAAAGCGCAGTCAGCTGTGCTTTGGCCTGAGCACCTGCACCAACCAAGCCAAGCGTTTTTGAATCCGCTCTTGCAAGATATTTTGCGGCAACGCCACCAGCAGCGCCCGTCCTGAAGTTTGTAATCTGTGTTGCATCCATAATAGCAAGCGGGAATCCTGTTTCAGGGTCGTTTAAGGCCAGCATCGCCATTACCGTTGGTAAGCCTTTTCCAGGGTTGTCCGGATAAACGCTCACCCACTTTAAACCGGCCGTATTATTGACAAACGCAGGCATAGCACGAAAATCGCCGTTATACTGCTTAAGATCCAGATATAGCTTTGGAGGCATTGTTGCTTTACCCAGGCCATATTCACGAAACGCAGTTTCTACCGCCTCAAGCACATCCGGCATATTAATTATCTTTGATATATCAGAGGCTGTGAGCAGGCGTGTCTTCAATTTAACCTCCACTTTATAAAAACCCTCCTGTATACTTATCGGCATCTGTAACAAATATTATTACATAGTACATAGGCTACCCTTAGCATTCCCAAGCAAGTAATCTCTGAATCATTTACATCCTTTGTGATATGGATCTAGGGCGTGTACGAAGTCCATAAGCGCCAAAGTGCCAAAGTCAGAGAATAAGAACATTGTTGCTGTCGCTCATTAAGACTTTGGCACTTTTCCTGCACTTATTTATTGCGTTGGCCTAAAAAAATGCCCTGTCGTGGTTTGTGTATCCCGCAATACAGTACGCTCTGCTTGCTTTAAAACAGGTGTAATATCGTTTACACCTGAAGATATTAAGTCTATCGCTCTGCGGTAGAGGGAGACAGCTTCACCCACCGCCTCAGGCTCATAGCGATTTAGAAGCAGGCGCATTGAAGCTATGCCGGCACTGATAAGCTTCTCTATATTTGGAAGCATATAAAGCTCGTGCGAGTTATAGATATGTGAGCGGCACTCTGTATCCTGCTCAACCGGAAATTTGAACCCCTTTTGGTCGATAATATAAAACTTCCGCGACGAGCACACGTTACAGCTTCCCTTGGACGTGCTTGGTACGCAGTGCTCGGCAGTCATTATCTCGAGCCATCCATGCACGAGCGATTCGCTCTCTACATCAACGGAATTAGAAATTACAGCTATCTGATCAAGCGCCAGCTCAGGCGAGAGCGTTATCCTAAAAGCTCCGGCTTCCTTAAAAAAACGGGTGCTTACCATATTAAAGTTGTTTATGTGGTAGTCGAGGATTATGGGTAGCCCAATACCCCTGGCCAAATAAAACATGCCTATATTGTCAACCAGCAGTGCATCTAGGTTTACATTATTATCCTTTATAAACTCGACTAATGTCTTAGCCTCATGCTCGTGTATTATATTTCCAGTAGCTAAAGCAAGCTTTATACCACTGCTTGAGCGAAGCTCTGAAAACAGGGAGAGATCGGGGCCGCCGACCCGCGACAAACCGGGCCTTATATAAATCCAATCGGCGCCTGCCTCTGCCGCTTTGTGGGCTTGCCCTATATTGCTTATATCCGCAGCAAGGGCAGGTTTGCCAGTTCTTTCTACCGGCTCAGGTTTTATTATCTCTAAAAGTTTATCTCTTGCCTTCTTTATTGAAATCTTTGGCCGCTCATAAGCGCTGAGCCTTAGGTTGTCGAGTTCTCTAGTTAGCCCTCGGCGCAAATCATTTAGCTTGCCAAGCGGAACCATGACGCCCGAGCCCACATGTATATCCCATGATTCAACCTTATATACAGTATTACCCAGGCGATTTAACTGCGTGATAACGTCATCCTCTGATAAAGTCCTGCGCTCTGCCCTCTCTGCGGGAAATTCACTTTTTATTTCTACCTCCGGGTAAGTACCGCTCCCAATCACGGAAGCTTTAAGAACGATAGGCTCTCCTACCTCGATATAAGCTGACACGCTTATAGGAATGCGCTTTGCATCGGCCCCCTGTATCGCATCCTTTGCTTTTTTGGCTATGTTAACGTTATAAGTCCTAAAAACCCTATCCCCGGCTTTTATCTTGTGCCTTTTCGCTTTTATGGTAATGACCACTTTTGATCCTGCCGGCGCACACTTAACTAGCTTATTATCGATAAACAGGTCCTCAACCTTGACCTTGATTCTTCCGCCTTTTGTTACCCAAATCTCTATCTCATCGCCCACGCAGAGTTCACGCCTTATCTGGATCCCCAATTTTGCCTTATAAACATCAAGATAGGTTACCCGGCCAAGGAAAATACCGCGGTCATTAGGCCTTTCAAAGCTCATCATCCGCGCATCCCTTATCTTCTTGAAATAACCCTCAGTAAAGCCACGGCTAAATGCTTCCTGTAGCTCGTCTATCTCGTCGTCGGTTATGGTAAAACGGTCGGGGTCATCCGTATACCTGTCTATCGCACTTCTGTATATACGTGTAACCGTGGCGACATATTCCGGCGACTTCATACGCCCTTCGATCTTAAGCGCTGTTACGCCTGCTTTTGCCAGTTCAGGAATAAGCCGTATCCCGCATAAATCCCTCGTGCTTAAAATGTGTCGCCCCGGGATTGGCCAGACCTCTTCTTTTTTGCCTGCAACGACAAGTTCGTAGCCCATACGGCATGCCTGCGGGCAAAGACCCCTGTTTCCACTGCGATTGCCAACCATGCTGCTAAACAAACACTGACCCGAGTAGGAAAAGCAAAGAGCCCCATGGATAAAAGCCTCAATTTCAAGGGCGGTCGAGGCGCATATTTTTTCTATCTCTCCAATGGATAGCTCACGGGCAAGCGTTACCCTTTTTGCGCCTTTTTCTTCCAGAAGTTTTACCATCGCCGTATTGTGCGCATTCATCTGTGTGCTTGCATGAACCGGCAGATTTGGCATTATGCGCTTTATGATGTTGAAAAGGCCCCAGTCCTGGACAATCACCGCATCAGCGCCAGCATCGCAAACAGCGGCAAGTCTTTCAACAGCAACAGGAAGCTCTTCGTCGGAGATTATTGTGTTGAATGTAATATATACCATGACATTCCTCAGATGGGCTTGCTTTATAACGTTCGTGAGCTCATCGAGGGAGAAATTTTCAGCCCCACGTCTTGCGTTAAATTTATCGGTACCAAGATAAATTGCATCAGCCCCAGCATTTAATGCTGCATCAAAAGCAGCCCTGCTGCCAGCAGGCGATAGGAGCTCGAGCTTTCTATGAATCTTGTTTTCGTCATAATCGATCATCAAGCAATCACCTAAAAACAAGTTACTTAGTAATACCGTTACCGGTGCTTTTGATAAAATATCTATTTGCAGTGCGTCCGCACCGTATAAACGGCTGCAACCTTCTTTAACCGCAAATCACACTACACAAAAATAACCCACCTTCACTCATTAAACAAGAAAACTTTATCCCATGCCTGCGGAGCTATCATGCTCTGAGTAAGGGTAAATTTACCGTTTCGGCAAAAAACAACAAATATGCCCTTTTCCAGCCTTATTGGGCCTTAACCACCTTGCCAGACAGTAAAAATTATTTTAAAATTCGTAACCGCCTGGCTCATTTCAACGTTTTTCGGGAATAGATAAATCACGCGTAATAACCGTAGTCTTATTAAGTCCAAAGTTAAAATTCCTGTAGAAAGAGTGATGTTCATTGAAGAGGTACGCTTTACTAGTTGCTGTTGCATTCTTTCTTACCGTACGGTTAGCGAGTGCTTTTGCGGGTGAGGCAAACCAGATGGTTAAAGCGGAAAATAAAGGTCTCACCAAAACGGCGCAAAGGTCCTACATTTTAGCCGATGACGGCACAGTTCTCACCCGTCTTTACATCGAAAATCGTGAAGATGTTCCGCTTGAAAGCATTCCAAAGTATGTTCAAAACGCTTTCATTGCAATTGAAGATGAGCGTTTCTATGAACACCATGGGGTAGACTTTTACGGTATTTCAAGAGCTTTTCTGGCTAATATAAGGTCCGGCAAAATTGTAGAAGGCGGTAGTACCATTACCCAACAATATGTCAAGCTCAGTCTTGGTAACACAGAGAGAACCTACTCCAGGAAAATAAGGGAAGCAATACTCGCTTCTAAGCTTGAGAGAAAATACACTAAACAGCAGATACTTGAAGCATATCTTAATACAATCTATTTTGGCCAAGGAGCATACGGGGTAGAGGCGGCATCGGAGGTCTTCTTTAACAAGAAAGTCGGTGAGCTAAATCTCTCTGAGGCCGCGCTTCTCGCCGGGATAACAAAGGCACCCGACTTATTTTCGCCTTATACCCATCCCGAAGCTGCCTATCAAAGGCAAGCGATCGTACTTGATAAAATGGTTGAGCAGGGTTACATAACCAGGGCAGAGGCTGAGGCGGCAAAACAAAACAGGCCGCAGCTTGCTCCGATTAAACCGGAACCGGTTATAGCGCCTTATTTTGTTGAGTATGTAAAGCAACAGCTTATTAAAGAATACGGTGTCGAGAAAGTATTTAAGGGTGGGCTTCGTGTTTATACGACCCTAAATATTCGGGCACAAAACCTGGCTCAAGATGCAATAAATTCAACGCTTAACCTGCCAAAGGACCCACAGGCAGCGTTGGTATCAATCGTTCCGCAGAATGGGCACATTATCGCAATGGTTGGAGGTCGTGACTTTTCAAATATTAAATACAACCTGGCTGTTCAGGGCAAGCGGCAGCCAGGATCGGCATTTAAACCATTTGTATTAATTACAGCACTTAAACAAGGTTATGGCCCAAACGATGTCTTTGATTCAAGCTCGCCAAAAGCAATACAGATAGGCAAACCCGGCCGCTATAATCCGCCGTGGATCGTTCACAACAGTGAGGGAAGCGGCTATGGTGCGATGACTCTTCGCGAAGCAACAGTCAAATCGGTCAACGCGGTATACGCTCAGCTTGTAGTCAAAGTTGGACCGCAAAATGTGGCTGATACCGCCCACTCTATGGGAATAACAACCCGTATCGACCCGTACCCTGCTATCGGCATCGGGGGTCTTACAGTTGGTGTATCTCCTCTTGAGATGGCCTCAGCCTATGGGACGATAGCTAACGGTGGCGCACACGTAAAACCCGTATCTATTACTAAAATAACTGATGCAAAGGGCAATATAATAAAGCAAACTAAAACAGAAAGTTCTCAGGCCCTAGACCCGCAAATAGCTTACCGGGCTATTGATATCATGAAAGGCGTTATCGAGCGGGGTACTGCAACACGGGCGAATATCGGCAGACCTGCTGCGGGCAAGACCGGCACTAATGAGGAGTACCGCGACGCCTGGTTTGTTGGATTTACCCCGAATTTAGTGACAAGTGTTTGGATGGGATACCCAGAAGCGCAGGTATCCATGTATAACGTTCATGGAAGCAGAGGTTATGGAGGAATTATTCCGGCAACCATATGGCATAAGTTTATGCAGGCTCAGCTTGCCGGCACTCCAGCACTTGATTGGCCAGCGGCAAGTTGGCCTGAATCGCAGTCCCAAAACACAAATGATGCAAGTGTACAACCGAAGAACTATGACCGAAGGTCCCTTCGGAAATCTACGACAACCACCCAAACAACCCCCATACCGCCAACAACAAATCCCCCGGCACCTCCAACAACCAATCCTCCGGCGCCACCAACAACCAATCCTCCGGCGCCACCAACAACCAATCCTCCGGCGCCACCAACAACCCAGCAACAAGCGCCGCCCGAAAATCAAATAAACCCGCCTTCGACAAATGGCATAGAGGAACGCCGGATGAGAATAATCAGGTAGGCAAATAGCAGAATGCTATTTGCTATTTAGTGCCGGCTATTTGCTATCTTTGCTTACAAATGCGTTGTTCTTGCGGTTTCGGACCTTCTTTTTGCCGACTCGAAAGCGGAGTACTCAATCGAATCATCCAGCGGATCAATAGCGACGTCGCTACCGTAGCGATGCTTCAGTGCGAGCATGATTAAATAATCTGTGAACCAGGGGTTTTTTGGCAATAGTGAGCCATGTAGATACGTGCCAAAAGCGTTCCTGTAGCGACAGCCCTCAAAGCTTCCCGTGCCGTCGTTGCCGTAACCGTGAACCACCCTGCCCAGCGGAATGACATTTTTACCTAAAAACGTTTTACCGCTATGGTTCTCAAAGCCAATCAGCTCTAAGCTCTGCTTCACACTCAAAAAATACCCACGGTCGGATTTTTGGAAAGTATCTGTGCAATCCACTAGGATATTTCCAATCATCCTGAGATCGCTTCCTACTGTATAAGCATCGAAAACGCTTATCCCTTTCAACTCTTTGCCATCTTTTGTTTTGAAGTAGTGTCCGAATAACTGAAACGCTCCGCAAATCGTCAAAACGCACATACCCCGCTCTACAGCCTCCCTGATTTGCGATCCTTTAGTTACTAAATCTTCGGCAACGGCCAGCTGATTTCTATCCTGACCTCCGCCCATGAAGAGCATATCGATATCGGTTAGATCCAATACATCGCCCCTTTTCACCCTGATGACCTCAATATCGATACCTCGCCAGGTGCACCTTTTTGTGAGCGACAAGATATTCCCATAATCGCCGTATAAGTTCATTTCCTCTGCATAAAGATGCACGAGCTTTATTATCATGCCACCTTCCTCCAAAAACCTTCCACGACTCCCTTTCTAGTCAGGTAATTCCTGAGCTGCAGCATTCCCGTATACGTAGCAAGAACATATAGCGTTTCCCCAGAAGGTGTGTTGTTGACTGCATCTGCGAAAGCGTCCTCGACATCGTTTATGATTACTATTTTTGACATGTCAAAATCCTCGTATTTTAGCCGCAGTGCCATGTCTTGCGCTCTGACACCCGATACGTAGAAAAATTTAAAATTATCCTTTATCAGATAAACGTCTGCATCCCAAATCCACGAGATATCAGTGCCGTCGGCAAAATTATCATTGAGAATTATCATGAAGTTTCTTGCGTTTGCATCTGTGTTAAGCGTTTCAATAATCTGTGTAAGACCAATCGGATTTTTAACAAGCAGCAAATAGACTTCTCTATCCCTAACAACAAATTTCTCCATTCTGCCGAAAGCTGCTGATGAGCTATTGAGAGCTTCTTTTATGGTTTCACCATCTACACCCAGAACAACCGCAGCAGAGTAGGCAGCCAGTGAATTGTAGATGTTAAATATGCCGGATAGATTCAGGGAAATATCAATTTTACTCTGTCCATTTGTCAGGAAGAACGATGAATTTTTGACTCCGTGCAAGCTTATGTTTCCAGCTTCAAAGTCGGGCTTGGGTCGCTTAAAATCGCCATTTGGACAGCTGTAAATTCCCAAGTGCCCGTAGTATCTCTTCTCGAACTTAAGCTCTGCTCGGCATATAAGGCAGTCTTTTGTATCAACCGAAGCCCTCGACCTGGAAACATAGCCATTATCGTTTAGTCCAAAATATTTAACCTTGATTTTTGTGTTCAAAACCTTGGCAAGCGATGCAACAAGAGGATCATCAGCATTTAGAACAATTGTGGCATTCTCAAGTTTCTCTACCGACCCCGCAATTACGGCGGCGATCTTATCAAGTTCGCCGTACCGGTCAAGCTGGTCGCGGAAGAGATTAGTTACTAAAACCACCCTTGGATTGAGGTTGGCTACAGCAACCGGCATAGCCGCCTCATCGACTTCAAATAAGCCGATATCGCCACGCGGCTTCCCAAAAATGGTCGATTGTTCAATTAGGGCAGATGCAATACCGCGCATCAGGTTGGATCCAGTACGGTTATGAACCACCTTTAAGCCCCAGTAATTCAATATAGACGAAAGGTGCTTTGAGGTCGTTGTCTTGCCATTCGTTCCAGTTATTACTACTGTGCCGTACTTTAACTTGCTTACTGTGCTTGCTATAAGTCTGGGGTTAATTGCTAAAGCTACCAGTCCGGGGAAGGATGAGCCGCCCCCTATTTTAAACATCCTGCTAAAAAGCATTAATATTTTGCCGATAATGATTGCAATAAGTCTCATAAACCCGGTTACGTACAAGCCACAATTGCTTCTCAGGCATTTACTGCTCTTTAGCTTTTACCCTTTTTAAATTCTCTTAATCCTCTTAAGGCCAGACGTCGTAAGAATCTTTACTCCGTTTTGCTCAAGTTTATCCAGGAAAAGGTTCATTCCTATCGCATCGCTTGAGATATGCCCTGCGACGATAATATTTATATGGCTCTCTGAGGCTTTCTTGCGAAGCTTCTCACTGAAATGCATGCCGACAATCGTTCCAACCCCAGCATTAGCGAGTCTCTCAATAGCACCTTCCGGCCCTTCCGTACCGCCAGTCATATCGACTATAATCTTTCCAGGCCGCTTGCTTGCTTCTCCAACCAAAATGGTTGGACCAGCTTCTTTTAAAGCTGCGTCTTTGTATTCCGGTATTTCCCTTAATGCCTTTACTATTTCTCCTAAAGTCCCGGGAGACTTCTCAACCAGGTAGTCCTGAACAAACCGGGTCACTAGATTATCAGCCGGCGTATGAATATTCATAAAAGCAAAGCCAAGCAGGCTTGCAGCATCGACGGCACGGTTATGGTTTACCGGCATCAGGCTACGGCGAACCTCCATCATCCGCTCACCTATCAGGTCATCACCTATATTAATTGGGACCCCATAGCTGGCCCATATATCAGCCTGCATACCCATAACATTCGCAAGAGCAGCAAGCGCTCTGCCCTCAGGATGATGGGCGAGGATAAGGTCTATTACCTCACCCTTCTCTCTTAGTCTATCGGCCAATATAACTTCCTGCGTTTCCATATCTATTCCAGCTAGCAAGCCTCTAACTTCTTTTTCGGGATCGCCGGCTAGTATTCTAGTATCTGAATATGGATTGTCCAGGGTATCGATATCGAAAAATTCTTTTTCGTCGGCTTTTAAATCGTCATATTCCTTGCGTTTTTTGTCTAGCTGCTTGCTGACTTCATCTACGCCGCGAGGATCGTTCGCAATCCCCACCTCTATCGCCAAATCATAAATTTCACGCAATTTCACTTAGCATTACCTCCACCTTCGAACTGCCAGTAACTTGAGACAAAAATTAATTTAAAAACTGCTCAGGATATCATGCCCTTTATCAACATTCCACCAACTATTGACCGCCATTCCCACATATGAAGTGCCGACAAACTGTGACATTATTACATAATATGCGAATGGTGTGCTAAAGCTCAAACTTTATCTTGATACATAGGGATTCCCTTTAATAGCAAACCTTAAAAGTAAATCTGTCCCAGATGAGATGCCTATCCGGGGACTGTTAACTACCTTAAAGGAACTCATCAAACCGGCTGCTATATATAAGTCACTCGTATCGGATGTTAAATCGGTACCGTTATCATTTATGTCTACTTTGAGTGCCTTTGTTAGTTTACCCGGGCCGTTTGTAAGATTGACCTTGTTCTTAACCGGGCGATTTTTCATCATCTCATCAATGCCGGATACTGGCTCTACTGCTCTTATTAATACAGCACCCGCGGTTCCTTCAGGCCCAGTTACTACATTAAGAAGGTGATGCACCCCATAATTTAGGTAAACGTAGGCTATACCGGCTCTGCCAAACATCACGGAATTTCTAGGGGTCATGCCTCTGCTTGCATGGCTTGCAGGATCATCTTCGCCGAAATACGCCTCTACCTCAACAATGCGGCCAATCATGGTCGCATCAGGGGTTTTTCTTACAAGTAGCCTGCCCAAAAGATCTATTGCCACCGCCTCGGTATCTCGCAGATAGAAACCAACATCCAAAGGTATTAGGGCTTTATCGAGAATAGTCATTTGAGACATCAGAGCTGATTATAGCATATGTTGGCTCTGCGCTGGTAGCTAACAGCTGACCGTCAGACCCAAAGGTCTGCGGTGTCAGTAAACTGCAGTGCTAGTTATCGCTTCTGCTGAAGCATCCTTCTAATATCCTGCACCTCATAGGTGTTTAAAACATCTTCTTTAGTCAGCCACCCTCTCTGGGCTGTTGCGGCTCCATATAGCATGTAGACCATATGGCCGGCAACGTGGGCGTCTGTATCAATGACAAATTTACAGCCGTACTTATCCCTCGCTTCTCTTAGATAGTCATCCTTTAAATCTAACCGGTTAGGATAAGCATCTAGCTCTAGAAACGTTCCTGTGTCGGCGGCCGCTTTAAATACCGCCTCCAGATCTATATCGTAAGGCAGCCGCTGCCCAAGAATACGCCCAGTCGGATGTCCTATAATATTTACATAAGGATTCTCGATCACCCTTATCATGCGTCGTGTAAGCTGCTCTTTGGATTGGTTAAACCCACTATGGATAGATGCGATAACAACATCAAGTTTTTCCAGAATTTCCGGTCCGAAATCAATGTTCCCATCATTATCTATGTTAGTTTCAACTCCGGTGAAAATCTCAATATCGCTAAATTGTTCCCTTAGCTCGGAAATTTCTTTTAATTGGTCTTCTAGCTCTTCTGGCGTTAGGCCACCAGCAATATAGAGCCTTTCAGTATGGTCTGATATGCAAACAAACTTATAGCTCAATTCCCTAGCCATTTCGACGACTTCTTTGATATCGTTCAAGCCATCGCTCCACTTTGTATGGATGTGAAAATCACCCTTAATATCGCTTAACTGGATAAGATGGGGAAGCCTATGTTCCATAGCAGCCTCTATCTCACCTTTGTCCTCCCTTATGGTCGGTGGAGGCGTATCCATACCCAGCACACCATAGACCTCTTCCTCGGTTCGTCCAGCCAACTTCTCATCAGTAGCGACATCGAATACACCATACTCATTTATCTTTAGCCCTCTGCTCTTAGCGATATCCCGCAGGTGGATGTTATGCGACTTCGACCCCGTAAAATATTGCAAGGCAGCTCCATACTGGTCAGGTGAGACTACCCTTAGATCTACCTGCAGGCCGTTTCTTGCAACTATGCTGCTTTTCGTCTCACCCTTAGCCAATACATAGGCGACCTGAGGCAGGCTGGTAAAGAAATCCATAATCTTTTGTGGTTCTTTGCTCGAAGCAAGCAGGTCGATATCGCCAACCGTTTCTTTCATGCGGCGAAGGCTGCCTGCTGGGTCTGCTCTATCAACAAATGGCTGTGCCTTTAACTGCTCGACTATCTCATGGGCAATAGGGTATGCATCAGATAAGAGTATGCGCTCGTGCATCTTCTCGTACTGACTTATGCCTCGAACGATATTTTCGATAGTTTTTTTCCCAAAACCAGGGATCTGTTCAAGGCGGTGTTCCTCTATCGCCCGTTTTAACTGATCACGCGTCGTTATGCCGAGTGCCTCATAAATCTTCTTCGCTTTCTTTGGACCGAGCCCAGGGATTTCAAGTAGCTCAGTAAGCTGTACCGGTATTTTTGCCTTTAACTCTTCATAATAACCAAGCCGCCCGGTTGTTATAAGTTCTTCCAGCCGCATTGCCGTATGGCTCCCAACTCCAGGGATATTCTCGAGAGCCTTCACTCCGCCTTCACGGTAAATATCAACTACAGGCCGGCTAAGGCCACGTATACTTGCTGCGGCTGTGTGATAAGCACGCACCCTAAATGTGTTTTCACCAAGAATATCGAGCATGTTGCCAATCTCGTCCAGAAGGCTCGCAATATCTTCATTGGTTATCTCACCGCGCTTCGGAGCTCTCTGTGCCATTTATCCACCGTCCAAATTTTTTCACTTATTTACCCGAAATCGCACGGGCAAATAAGTGCTTTAGATTGAGATGTTCTTTTTAGCTGTGTAGCTGTGGTAAGGCCATACTAATTAGGGCTGCTAAGTAGGATTAAGGCTATAGGCAGTCTAGGCAGGGCTAAAGACTGCCCTTCCTATACGATGCACACTGCAGCTCTAGCTTCTGCCTTCTAACTTCTGTTATCAATGTCAACCTGACCTCTGGAAGAGCACTTGGCTGCACCAGGTCCGTGTGATGGAAAGATAAATCTTACAGCGTGCTCGAATAAGAAGTAATACCAAGCCCAATTAATCATGACTAATATTCTGTTCCTGAAGCCTATCAGATTGAGGAGGTGAACAATAAGCCAGAGCAGCCATGCGGAAAACCCAACAAAATCTCTCCCGCCTACCTGGGCAACCGCCGCATTTCGACCGATTGTCACCATCGTACCCCTATCCCGGTAGCGGAAAGGCTGTGGCTTTTTCTCCGATAGCTGCAGCATTATGTTTTTTGCAGCGGCTATCCCTTGCTGTACCGCAACAGGGGCAACCATCGGCAGAGGTCGGCCGTCTTCTTCTTCGTAAGCCAGGTCGCCGACAACGTAGACGTTGGGATGCTCAGGTAATTGAAGAGTCGGGAGCAATGACACTCGTCCGGCGCGGGCGACCGGCAAACCCCATGCTTGCGCGATTGGCTCACCGCGCACTCCGGCAGTCCATACGACCGTTTCAGTTGGTATGGCTTCACCGCTCTTTAAATAAACGGCATCAGGTTCAATTCTGCTAACTTCTGTCTTAAGGCGAACATCCACCCCCATTCTCTTTAAACGCTCTATCGCATATCTACGGGAGCGATCCGGCATCATGGGAATTAAACTGTCTGCCGCCTCAAGAAGCAGGATTTTTACCTTCGTAAAATCAATCTGCGGATAATCTTTTACAAGTGGACCCCTTATCAACTCAGCCAAAGCGCCCGCAAACTCTACTCCAGTTGCACCCCCACCAACAATTGCAAAGGTGAGGATTCTCTGCCGTGCCTCGGCATCTGTTTCGTATACTGCGCGCTCAAACCTGCAAAGAACATGGTTTCTTATCGATGTCCCATGTTCCAGCGTTTTTAGAGGAAAGGTGTACTGCGCGGCGCCGGGGACGCCAAAATAGTGCGATGTACTTCCCATGGCAAGAATAAGGTAATCGTAGGGAATTATTGAGCCGTCCGCCTCAATGGTATGGCTGGCGATGTTTAGACCTGTTACCTCAGCCATAATAAATTCCGTGTTTGGCAGCTTTCGAAGAATTGTGCGGATAGGATAGATTATCTGCTCAGGCTCAAGCTCTGCTGCCGCCACCTGGTAGAGGAGTGGAAGGAAAGTATGATAGTTATTACGGTCGATAAGCAGCACGTCGGCCTGGGAGCCAGCTAGAGTACGTGCGGCCCAAAGTCCACCGAAACCTGCTCCAACGATAACAATTCGAGGGCACAAACCACTACATCTCCTTGATTTTTCCTGTCCTGCGGTACCACATTAGAAGCGCTATACCCTTCATCAACCTAAGTCCTCGAACAAGCGAATATATGTTTCCTGTCTCTTTTCCCGGTTCTTGGGCAACAATATCAACAAAAGCCTTTCCTGCCTCATCTACCGGCATACCGATAGCTTTGAGCACATAGGGAATGCTTTCAGCATGCTCGGCAAGCATCGGACTTCTTTTTGAGTTTTTTATAAGGTCGGTATCGACCATACCCGGTGATACCGCATGTATCGAGATAGGATATGCCGCATTTTCTCTGGCAAGACTTTTGGTCAGATTGGTAATCGCAGCTTTAGTAGCAGCATAAGCCGCCATATAAGGGGATGCATCACCGCGCCCGCCTTTTCCGGTCAGGTTGATCAATACTCCACCCTTGTGGTTAAAGTAGGGAATTACCAGACGACAAGCATGGAGAACTGCGGTAAGGTTGGTATCGATGATAGATTCGATTTCCTCTTCGCTTAGTTCATCAAGGGGGCGAAACCCACCGGACATGCCAGCATTGTTTATCCATACATCGATTCTTCCCCAGGTCTCGATTGCGTGCTTAAATAGCTTCTCGATATCGCCCTTTTTTGTAACATCGGCCGCTATACAGGATACACTCAATCCCTGCCGCCTGAGTATGTCACATTGTTGTTTAACCGCCGATTCTGTGCGTGAGCTTATAACTATCTTCGCGCCCTCTTTAGCACAGGCCTTTGCAATAGCTTTGCCAATCCCACGCGTTGAACCGGTTATAACTACAACTTTGTCCTTGAGTTTCATGAGCTATCCCTCACTAATAAGGTTATGCTATAGCCATTTCCTTCGCCTAAAGTAAATCAACATTCCTATTGCAACAAGAACCATAACTATCCACACAGCAGGATACCCATAGGGTGAGCTGATTTCCGGCATATATTTGAAATTCATGCCGTAAACGCCAACAAGAAACGTTAACGGAATAAAGATAGTTGATATGATGGTCAAAACTTTTACTACTTCGTTTAGCCTGTTGCTCACGCTTGAGAGATATATATCAAGCATGCCAGAGAGCATATCGCGGTAAGTCTCTACGGTATCGATAACCTGAATTGTATGGTCATAGACATCCCTTAGAAACAACTTGGTAGATTCATGAATAAGCAGCGATTCACCCCGTCCCATGCTGTTAATAACCTCCCTTAGAGGCCAAACCGACCTGCGCAGGTAAATCATCTCTCTCTTAAGGTCATGAATGGTATGTAATGTTTCTCTGTCTGGGTTGGTAACTAGTTCATCTTCGAGCGCCTCTATATCGTCTCCAAGTCCCTCAAGAATGCCAAAATAACTGTCCACTACTGAATCCACCAAAGCATACGCAAGATAATCTGCACCCATTTTTCTAATCCGGCTGTTGCCGACTCTGAGCCGTTCTCTAATCGGGTCGAAAATATCGCCCTCGATTCCTTCCTGGAATGAGATGAGAAAGTTTGGGCCCAAAATCAAGCTTATTTGTTCAGCTATAATACCTTTCCTGCAATTGCGGTAGTAAAGCATTTTTATAACAATATAGAGGTAATCCCCGTAATCCTCCAGTTTCGGTCGCTGATCTGTATTTAGGATATCTTCAAGAACAAGAGGATGGATACCGTAGCAATTACCAAGTTTCTCTACTACATCAACATCCTGAGCGCTATCTACGTTAATCCAGGTTACGGTAGGTTTATCCTTAAGAACAAAACATTCCTCGACAGTACCGAGTACTTTCTCGTCGATATGTTTCTCGTCATAATCCGTGACAGATATTCTGGTGGCTCCGGCCCTCTTCTCCCCAATATGAACAAGAGCTCCGGGCTCAAGTCCGGTTTTCTGAGATCTCTTTTTCCGCTTTCTCTTAATTGCCTCCGGCATATTTCGTCACCTGATTTAAGTGATATTTTAAATTACTACTTATGAACTTTTACAACAAGCATCTCGTTTGCGTTCCTTAAAAACTCATAATCGACTCGTTTTATCTGCATTTGTAGGTCGTGTAATTCTTCATCCCGCATTATTGGTTCTAGGAACACCGAGGGCTTTCCTTTTAAATTGGTGATTGGAAAAATGCGGATTTCTTTCGAGGTAACTCGTGCTAACTCAAGAAGAGTTCTCTTGTGAAACTCATAATTCAAGTGGTTCTCATATAGAAATAAAAAGCCTGATACTAGAGAGACGGTAAATTGATAATCGTGAAAATCGGTTATAGGATACTCGGCTGGCACGTATCTTTGGATTCCTGTTAACTTAAAATCCTTAATGAATAATTTATAGGCTCTCTCCCGCTGATCTTTAAGTGCTTGTATGTCCTTGAAATAGTTCCAAACATAAAGATCGGATATGGCCGGTAGCTGCTTTATTACATCATCTAAGTCTTGCTTACATTTATCTTCTATCTTAGATGGCGACAGTGTGTAGATTTTGTCACTCGCCACTACGTTATAGCCCTTTGAGTTTGCCTCGGCACAAAACGAGCTAACCCCTGATGCAACATCAAGAATAGGACCGCTCTTTAATAACTCCTCATCCAGGGCAAACATATTACGGTACTCATCAAATGTACGCCCTATTAAGACTATCTCTTCCAGGTTTAGCTGTTTATCCATCTATCATCAAGACCAGTTGTAATGCTTACCTCGTTTGTCACTCCAGCTATCAGGGCCATGCTTTTTTATCATCTCGAGGTTATGGTTTATTGTCTCACCATGCGCAGCTTTAAGCGGCAAAAGTAAATTGCAGCTTCTGAATTCGCCGCATTCCCAGCATCCTTCATAGCCCTTAAACTTAACACATTTTCTTACTTTGCAGTCAGGATTACCGCCACCTTCCCGGCAGGGAGCTTGGCATTCCAGCTCTTTTATTTCCTCAAGCATGCCGACAAATCTCGGATACTCATTGAAAACCTCGTTTACTTTCGATTTTACCTCAGCATATTTGTCGAAGTTCAAATCTGAAAGCGATCTCTCGAACTCTTTTACCACCTTAAAGAAAGATCTGTTTATGGGTATGCAGTCCTGGCAGTACAAACCACAGTATGCGGTAAGTTTTCTATCTTCGCTCATTTACAAGCCCCCTAATAGCCCCAGCGTTAACCCTGATGATCAGTATTAATAACTATATAGTTCTATTAATAACTTGTGCTTTTCGCTTCGGCTAACACGACAGACGTCTCTACTTGTCTATCTGGTATCGACCAATACTTCTTCAATAGCCTGTTCTTTTCCTCTATAGAGACGAGGCTAAAACCATGTTTTTTATAAAAGCTGATCGCCCAGGAAGCATCTGCCCACGTGCCGATTAGAATAGGCCGGTCTGTCTGTGTGCGCAGGAATTCAAGTAATTTCCCACCTATACCTTGTTTTCGTCTGGATGTTTTAACATAAGCATGTCTTATAAGGGTTACATCTTCTACATGTTGGATGCCCATCACACCAACAAGTTTGCCACCCTCCTCATAACCCCAAAATACTACGCCGTCTTTGATCTCATAACGCAACTTTTCGCGTGACATATACGGCTCGCTATAACGGTCCTCAGGGATAACCCCCTTATATGCCTGCGCCGCGTCGTTAACTATAGAGTAGATAGCTTCAAAATCCATATCATCGCATTGACGAATCATTGCTTTTCTCCACTAATTAGTTACCGCTTGGTTTTGTATCCTCTCGTTTACAGCTTGTATAAACTTCTTCGGTTCTTCAAGTGATAGGTAAATAACGCTTACAGGCTTAAATTCTTTTATAATCCCATTCATGGTTACTTCCTTGTTGAGGTAAAGTGCCACATTACTATTCTCGCCAGCCATGGCATACATAACACCCGGCTCGTCTTTCGACACATACGGACCCATCTTAAACGCCGGGCTCGTTTTATTTATCTCGACCACCGATTCGACGCCATTATAGGGCACGAAACCTTTCATCGCTAAACCAACCTGCAGCTCTATGCCATCATCACGTAACCTGTGGCCAATCTGGGCTACCGCCAGATACAAGCCTGTTAGGTAAATCCATGCCCACACGGTCAGCACGAGCAAGATTATCTTCCATGTTAGGTATTTATCGGGTACAGCAATTTCAATTGCTCCAGTTTCTAACGCAGAGATAAATGCGATAGCGATCATAAAGAACTTATAACTATCGTGCTTTGTTAAAAACTGGTCGCTAGCTGAGCTACGTTTAAACACTGAGCGAAATATTGTATGGTAGATTCGTAATTCCATTACCGCTATCTTCGCAACAGCACCGGGAATTGCTCTAGCCAGAGACTGCTCAAGTGCATCAAAACCAGTAATACCGTTCGATTTAAGCTCCAAATATCTCTTTATTACTTTACTTATTTTCAAAACCGCTAAGGTAAATATCGATATATCAATGGCCGTTAAGACTACGATAATAAGTTTACCTTTTTCCATACCAGCCATCCTTAGTCGTAGAGGTATTAGGCCTACTAATTGTGAACGTTCCACTGAATAAATGCCATAGCACTTTCTAGTAAAGCAGAATTAACGATTTGGCTGTAGGCTGAATTATAAAAGCCCTACAACCAGTAGGCTGCCGGGCTTTTCTTTTGGTGCATCTATGTATTCTATACAGCAAAATCTACCTGTTGCAGCGTCCCTATAACGCCATCCTCGCTTACAAATATACCGGAGTCCTTTATCTGCCCTTGCAGTATGTTTGCACTATCCTTTAAATCGAATTGAGTATTAACATGGCCCAGGTAAATTGCACCAACGCCCTTCTGGCCCAGCGAATACAGCAAGTCGTGCGCTTCGGTATCTTTTGACCAGATTTTTAGCTTGTAAAATACCGAGTCGTTCTCATCTATCCAATTGTTGCCGTCTTCATCATAGCTTGCGAGCTCCGACAATCCATCGCCCGTGCTTGGTCCAAACAGCTCGCTTCCATTATTAATCAGGCCATCTTCATTCAGATCCAGCACTAACAAACCACTTCCCTGTTTAACAAATGATATCCGCTCTTTTTCACCGTCAAAATCTAAGTCGAAATCATACTTAGTTTCAGTGAGCTCAGAAGCCAAGCCGTTGAAGTTGATAACTAACGGATCGACCTTAACCGCATCTCCGGCCCTTATACTTATATCATGCTTTTCCATAAACTGCCGGCTCATATTGAGTTTGACTGAAAATTCTATCTGCCTGCCATCCTCAGTATTTATGATGCCTTTGGCTTTAAACGTTACTTTTTCTTTCTCTACATATAGCTCATGGTAGTCGTACTCCAGACCCCAACCTGCTTTTGCCGGGCTGCCCTTGGATTCTACTTGCGATGTCTCTTGCTGCGCCTGAGGACATTTTACCTCATCACAGTCGGCCACTTCATCAATCGTCTCTATCTTTATCTTTTTGCCCGTCAATATCTCAACTGCTTTTTCAACGATTATTATTTTTAGCTCATCCTTGCCATTGGTTTTGATGCGACGCTTTAAACTGGTTTCAGCCATAGCCTGGGATTTGTCTTTAGCAGCTACCATCTCTGCAGCCTGAATACTTTTTTGCTGCAATCTTCCGACATAGGCTCCTTTTCTAGATATGTTTTCTAGAGCCTGACGGCTACCCTCAAAATCAGGCCTCTCCTTACCTACCCATACTCTAAGATGCTCTTTCCTATCATACATTTGAGAATAGGTACGGCTGCTCATCATTTCGATGCTTGAATTAGAGATCTTCAAAGCAAACCTCCTCCCTGAGACTTTCCGCCGAAACTTCCCTTTTTCGGCATACTAAAGTTATCGTCAGCTTTATTGATTTTCTGCAGCCAACCGCAAGCTACAATGAAACACGATTCAAAAGCTTGAATATCTCTTTAATCCCTATGGAAACCAGATTCGCTTACGGTTTAGCCTTTCTGAACAGGGTAGGCACATATTTTTGCACTTATTTAAATGCTTAAATAGGTATCAGTCTTGTTCTTAAGGGTAATAGCGGCATTAATGATAAACGTAGGAGCTATAGAATGCCCTCAAGCGTTTTCCGCACTAGCTTCATGCTTGGGAGGCGTCACTAGCTTACCGTGCTTATCAGGCACACCACCCGGCATTCTTAATGCAACAAAAAAGCCGAGGGCAGCGGCAATAAGGATCACCCAAAACGTTAAGTGGATGCTATGAGCCAATGCATCGGTCAATATCTTTAAATGTTCGCTACTGATAAATACTCGACGTGCAGGGTCAAGAAGTAGGTTTGTTACCGAAACCGAATCGCGCACATTGTATAACTTGTTAAGTGCAGTACCTGATAGAGTTCGGGCTAGCGAGTTATTAACAATCGTTCCGAGCAGCGCAACAAACAAGGTGCTACCAACAATACGCGCAAACATAATCGAACTTGTTGCGCTACCTCTTTGTCTCCAGTGAACGCTCGATTGTACGGCAACAATCTGGGTTGTTGAAGCCAGTCCCAAGCCTGCACCCATAACGAAACTACAAAGCGCCATGTATGCCGCCATATATATCGGATGTGACGACGTACCAACTCCAAGATAAAGAATACCGGCGAGAATACACAACACCATACCTGCGATCTCTATTTTTCGATACCCAAACCTCCAGATAAGCCGGCCAGATAGGGTCGATGCAATCGGCCAGCCGATTGATAGGGTTACAATAGTCGCGCCTGCGATAATTGCGGTAAGCCCAAGCACACCCTGGGCATATGTAGGAAGAAACGATGATGCCCCGATGGTAAGGCCGCCTGTGATCAACGCGCAGATATTTGCCACTAAAATCATCGGCCGCTTCATTATCGATAGAGGAACCATTGGCTCTTTGCTTTTCTCCTCAATACGAGCAAAAGCCGCAAAAAACACGGCCGACAGAATAAATGTGCCGATTAACTGAGGCGATGTCCAAGCCCATTTTGCTCCTGCTTGAAGCAACGCAAAAAGCAAGGCTGTTATAGCAATTGATAGTGCGGCCGCTCCTTTGTAATCTATCTCATGTTTGCGGTGCTCAATCTTTTCATGCAAGAAGATAGATACGCCGGTTATGGTGATGACCCCAAAGGGAACGTTAATCCAAAAAATCCATGGCCAGCCAATTGTCTGAACAATGACCCCACCCAGACCGGGCCCTATCACGGCTGCAATCGCCCACATACTGCTCAGCAGACCCTGGACTTTCGCCCGCTCTTGCCCAGGATAGAGATCGCCGACAATAACCATTGCAATAGGCAGTACCGAACCGGCACCCAAGCCTTGAATCGCGCGAAAAACGATGAGCTGACCCATCGTATCAGCAAACCCGCAGAGTGCAGATCCTACAACAAAAAGGCTTGCGCCCAGAGCGAATATTGGCTTTCTTCCATATAGATCGGCAAGCTTTCCAAAAATCGGTGTAGTCACGGCTTGCGTTAGCAAAAACATTGAAAACACCCATGTAAACTGGGCAAATCCACCAAGCTTTCCAACTATGGTCGGCATGGCGGTAGCAACAATTGAGGCCTCCATCGCCGATAAAAATATTCCGGCCAGCAAGCATACTGTCACTAAGCTGCGATTTGTTTTCTCATGCATTAAGTACAAAAGCTCCTTTTGCCATATATCGCATAATTATAGCGCATATCGACGATTAAGCGGATATAAAGATATGGTGAGGTTTATCATACCATGCTTTAACCCTAACTATCCCGTCCTCTTTATGATAAAGAGAACTATATCATCGGTTAGCCTGTTGCTTGCAAATTCCTTGGCTTCGGAAATAATCCGGTCGGCCATCTCCTGAGCGCCCAGGTCAGAATATCTGGCAATAAGCTCGCCGAGCCGCGCCTCCCCAAAAAATTCTTTATCCCGACGCAGCTCAATTAAACCATCTGTATAAAGCGCAAGGATATCGCCAGCCGATAGGGTGACTTCTGTGTCGCTGTATTCGTAGTGTGAGATTAAGCCAAAGGCTGGGTCTTCTTTTATAATCGGAGCGGTATTTCCGCCAGATGCGGAATATAATAGGGGGTGCGGGTGGCCGGCAATACTGAGAGCTAGGCTTCCTGTTTCAGGGTCATACGACCCAAAAACTACAGTAACAAAGTGGCCGCTGGTAAGCTGCTGGATTACAATTTCATTCGCCCTGGTCAATACGTGCGCTGGGTCAGGATTTTCAAAAGAGATGGCCCGCAATGTGTACTTTACCATTGCCGCATCCGCAGTTGCAGCAACTCCCTTTCCGGAAACGTCCCCGACAAATAGACTTATCAGATGATCGGGAACCTGTTTTGCATCGTAAAAATCCCCGCCAACCACTGCAGCCTCAGTCGCAGATGCGTAGAATACTCCGATATCTGTTTGTATAAGCTTCGGCAACCGTCCCGGTAGAAAACCCCTCTGGAGCATTTCCGAAATATATCGCTGCTCCTCAAAAAGATAAATGCCATCTATTGATGCCGCAGCTTGCGCGCCAATGGATTCCAAGAGAACCATATCGTAGTCGGAAAACATGCGCTCTGGGCTAAGCATACTGGCCCATATAACTCCCAGAATCTTGCCTCTCGCTACAAGCGGCACTACAGCAATAGACCTAATACCTGCGTCTGCGAATTCCTTTATTTGATGAAGTGCCATCTGATAATCGCCTAGTCGCTGCTCTCGGCGATTTTGTATAGCTTGACTAAGGATATCAGCGTTCAACTTATATCGCGAACCAATGAAATAATCAGGTAGATTATACACAGCCGGTATGGAGACCATTTGCCGTTCTGCATCAAACAAACCTATTCCAGAACTGTCGCATCCTAATAAGGCAACGATACTTCTGACTATCGAACTAAATAGCTCCTCCCTCTCGCGGCTTGATGTGATATTTAAAGCTACTCTTCTGAGGGCTTCCAAGTCCTCGAGCCTGCGACGGATCTCCAGTTCCGATTTGATCCGATCGCTTATATCGCGGCAAATTCAGTGACCTAAAAGTTTTCCGTTTATCTCAACGGATCTGCCATTTTTCTCTACCGGAATCAATGTTCCGTCTTTTCTGCGCAGGTGAAGGTCGCGAATCTGGTAAATGCCGCCTTCTCTTCTATAAATATCAATGATTTCTTGAGCTCGGGCTCGCTCCTCGATCGCATGTATATCGAAAAAATCTTTAGTGCGGATCTCTTCGAGAGTATAGCCTAGTAGGCGCAAACCACTGGGGTTCATATCGAGAATTTGCAATGTATCGACATCGAATATATACATCGTGTCGACAGCTGTATAGAAGATTTCCCCATGCGCTTTATTTATCTCATCTATAGTAAAGCGGCCAACCATTTCAGTCGGCCGGCTTTTATTTGCTGCCAAGTCTATCAACCACCCTGGGATATTATTGTTATTATTTTATATTTTTACCCGTATAAGATGCTGAAATAACGAATCCATAACCGTTGTATAGTATTACCTGATGCATATTGGGTAGTTAACTAGATCATATGGTCTCTCGCTATTGCAATTTTGCTTTTGTTTCTAAAAGTCTTCTAAGAAAATCTTCTTTGCTACTTCTTCTTGTATAATCTTTGATTAATTCATCTCTCAACTCGGCAATCTTTAAATAAGTGGCCTTTCTTGCTTCATCGATAAGATTCCAATCCCCGCTTTCGATAAACCTTTCAAAAGACCGCCTGATAGGCAAATGCATTTTAGCTTTATATCTATCCAGCAAGGCAATGCAAAGACCAAGGTTCCCTTTGTTTTTGCTATCGATACTTCTCTTTAATGGACCAAAATCCGATGTGTCAGCCAGCATATCTTTTACAGCTCTCAGAAAGAATTCAGTATCCTTGCTGTCAGCATCATAAAGCATTTCCATCCAGACAGAGAGATTTTCTTTAACTTCGCCAAGCTCATGATATAAGATAATCTCAGAATAACTGCCAGTCAGTTTATCAAACTTTCTTTCAAAATCTGCGTCAATATCTTCTTTTCCGCTAAAGCCATGATGAAAAAAACCGTATGCAAGAACAGGATTATTTTTTGCCTTCGACTCTTGGTATTTATCCCAAAGAAGTGCTCTTAAAGGCTCAAGCCTTATAAAAATATACCCACCCTGAAGAAGACCTGGCGATATAAAAAGGTCTCTTGCATATTCCCTCTTTGCTGCATAAACGGTATAACCGTCTATATTTTTATGCATGTACAGGTCTGCAAGAAAAAAGCTCGGCTTTTTAAAGACACCATAGCCAGCACCATACACAAGACCTTTTCTATTTAAAGCAAGATTTATCTCTGTTACGTCAAAAGGGTCATACAGCCGGCCGGCTATCTCAAGCTTTTTAAATTCTTTATCTTCTATTTCTTCCCAGTATGCTTCTTTTTGAGATATCCATTTAGATATTTCTTCTTGATTTATAGACCCCCAGGGTTTTATGCCGTTATTTGACATAAAAAGCGCACGCAAACCCATTAAAAGCCCGCATATGGAATAATAACCCCAATACCTTGCATCGGAAACATCGCAATTGAATTTGACCGTTTCGGCGAGG